>CAZYGO010000257.1:0-11109 GCA_964647455.1 uncultured Rhizobium sp. | reverse complement strand
GGGGTGTGGCGCGAATTGACCGGCGCCGAGGCCGAGGCGGTGCCGGCCTATGCCGTGGACTGGAACGGAAGCGAGATGTTGCGCGATGGACTGGCGCGGCACCTTCGCGCCGTGCCGATCGCGGCGATGCGGCCCGGCGATGTCGCCTTGTTCCGGCTGGTCCGGGGGCCGGCGCGTCATTGCGGCATCGTGGGCAGGGGCGTGGGCGGGCTCACCCTGATCCATGCCCGCCAGAACCGCGCCGTGCGCGAGGAAACATTCTCGGCCTTCTGGTATTCGCGGCTGGCCTGGGTGTTTCGGGCCGCTGCAACCTAAGGTATAGTGTTTCCACTTGGGGGAGGGCCCATGGATCGGGAAGAAGACCAGCCCGGCGCGTCCGCGCCGCGGGATGGCGCGATGGATTTCTCCGGCTATAGCGACGCCCAGCTGCAGCAGCTGCGGCCGCACATCGACCAGGCGCGCTTCCCCCAGGACTATGCCCGGCTGGAAGCGGAGATCGCCCGGCGCGAACGTGGCGATCGCGGCCGGCGCTTCGCGGTGCGCTTCACCGCCGCGGACGGCCTGGCCGGATGGCTGCAGGCCCTTGCGATCCGCCAGCCATTCTATGGCGCCGGCACGATCACGCCGGGACCGGAGGAGATTCATGTCGAAGGATGGCGGCGCACCTGGCTTGGCCTCGCCCAGCAGGCGGAAGCCGTCATCCCGGCCGCGCGTGTGCGCAACGTCTATGGCGACCAGGACTGGATTTGCTTCGACGTGCAGCGCCGCGCCTGGTGGCCGCGCCACTATGCGGCGCGGACAGGCGATGCCGGCGCCGCGGCGGCCCTGGCAGGGCTGCTGCCCGCAACGCGCTCCAGATGGTTCGAAAAGCAGACGGCCAGCATCCGGGACTATTATCGCCTGCAGCGCGCGCCGGGCCGCCGGCCACTGGTCACGGCGGTCCTGGTCCTCGCCTCGGTCCTGATCTACCTCATCCAGGCCGGCATCAGCGGCTATTGGCTGGGGCTGGACAGAAACACCTTGATCAACTGGGGCTCCAATGCCGGCAGCTATACCGTCCATGGCGGCTGGTGGCGGCTGGTGGCCGCGCTGTTCCTGCACCTGGATCCGCTGCACCTGATCGTGAACATGTGGGTGCTGTGGAGCAGCGGCCGCCTGGTGGAACGGCTGTTCGGCAATTGGCGCTTCGCCGCGATCTATTTCGCCGCCGGCATCATGGGAAACCTCCTCAGCATCGGCTGGAACCCGGCGATTGTGACGGTGGGCGCCTCGGGCGCGATCTTCGGCGTACTCGGCGCCTATGTCGCATATCTGCTGCATGGCGACACGCGCATACCGCGCCCGGTCATGCGTGCCCATCTCATACCGACGGTGCTGTTTGTGTTTTTCAGCATCCTCAACGGCCTCGGCCAAAGCGGGATAGACAATGCGGCGCATTTCGGCGGGCTGGGCACCGGGCTGCTGCTGGGCTGGGCGCTGGCGCGGCCACTGGAAGGGCGACCAGGCGGCTTGCGGCGCGCGCAGGGCGCGGCGGCGCTGGCGCTGACCGCCTGTGCCGCAGTCGGGCTTCTGTTGCAGGTCACCGGCCCGGCGTCACGGCCCAGTGCGCAGGAGCAATTCCTGCAGAGCCATGACTGGTACCGCTCCGGGGAGGCCCGCAATCTTCTCGCCTGGCAGCAGATCGCCAATCAGGCCGGCGCCGGCACCATCGCCAGCGCCGATCTGGCGCGGCGCTTCAGGACGGAGATCATTCCCTTCTGGCAGAGCACGGAGCCGAGGCTGCGCAAGGAAGTGCCGGCGGCAACGCCGCCGGCGCGGCCGTTCCTGCAGGCGGTCGCGGATTTCGCCGCCCTCAGGCTGCGCTGGGCCCGCGCCATCGTCGCCTCGGCAAACAGCGGCAGCGCCCAGGAGGCGGTGACGCTGATGCAGAAGACGGACGCGGCCCAGGCCCGGCTGGATTGGTTCGTGCTCCGCTCCCAATACGACCATCGCGCCCTGTCGCTGGCCGCGGCACCGGCGGTCACGCTGGTGGCCAATCTTTTCTGGTTCAACTATCTGCCCTGCATTCGGTCGCCGTTCCGCGACTTCAACCCGGTGGCGCCGACCGATCTTTCCACCGACGGCCCTGCCCAGAGGCTGGCGCTGGGCTGCCAGGCGCAACGGCTTTTCCGGATGCGCGATTTCACCAACCTGGAAGCGATGATGCAGGATGCCCATCGCCTTCGCGGCGACCTGGCGGACGGAACGTCGAGTTACGACGCGATGCTGGCCGGGCTTGGCAACCTGCTGGATTTCGGCGGCCTCAGCGTCGATGGCGTGTTCGGCCGGCTGGCGGAATGGCGCAAGGCCGTGCCCGGCTCGGTCAATGCCGATCTGGTCGAGGCCGAGGCGCTGGTCTCCTGGGCCTATGCCGCGCGGGGCATGGGCTTCGCCGATTCCGTCACCGCGCAGAACCAGATGATCTTCCAGCACCGGATCAACATCGCCGACGCGGCGCTGCAGGCGCTTGAGCCGCGTGCCCGCGACTATCCCGCCTGGTACGCCGCCGCCATCAACGTCAACCTTCTGGGCGATGGCGAGGAGGAAGAGCGCCGCGCCATCTTCGAGCGGGCACGCAGCCGCTTTCCCGACGACCTTGCCGTCTCTTCGGCCATGCTGCATGCGCTGATGCCGCGTTGGCAGGGATCGTTCGAGAAGGTGGCCAAGTTCATCCTCGAGCAGGCGGCGCGCGCGCCGCGCGGCGATCCGCAGGCGGAACGCTATGCCCGGCTGTACTGGCTCTATGCCGGGCTGGAAGGCGCGCAGGCCGACATCTTCAAGGATGCGTTCGCGCGGCCGGAACTTGTGACGCTGGGCATGGCGCTGGCGATGAAGCGATTCCCCAAAAGCGATTATCTGGCGAATGTTGATGGGCGGCTGGCCTGCCAGTCGGATCAGCGCGGGGAATATCTGGCGTTCCACGCCATCATGCCGAAGCATTATTCCGCCAGCGCCTGGTCGCCCGATTTCACCGTCGCCGATTGCGACAAGAAGTTCGGGCTCAAGTCCTGAACGCAGCGCCTTCGCTGGACCGGCGATCGGCACACAAGGAAAAGATCGTTCCCATCCGGGCTTCCGGGACTGGCTCCTGGCTGGATCCCGAATGCCGGCACGGGGGCGGCGAAACCCGCGATTGGCGGGCAGCCTCAAGTTTTCGGACAAACCCCATGGCATCTCTTCTTCTCGGCGCCGCAGGTTCGGCGCTGGGCGGCGCATTGCTGGGCGACGGGATCGGCGTGCTGGGCGCCACGCTGACCGGCGCGCAGATCGGCGGCGCCATCGGCGCGCTGGCGGGCGGGCAGATCGACGCCGCGCTGTCGCCCGGCCGCCACGTCGCGCGCCAGGGGCCGCGCCTGGCCGATCTGTCGCTGCAGGCTTCGCAGGAAGGCGCGCCGATTGCGGCGGTCTATGGCCGGGTGCGGCTGGCGGGCCAGGTGATCTGGGCCAGCCGCTTTCGCGAGACCGTCACCACCGCCAGCCAGAGCGGCAAGGGCGGCAGCGTCAGCGAAACCGAATACAGCTATTCCATCTCCTTCGCCGTCGGGCTTTGCGAAGGCGTCTGCGCCCGCATCGGCCGGGTCTGGGCCAATGGCGCGCTACTGGATTTGTCGCGCTTCACCTGGCGCCTGCATTGCGGCAGCGAGACGCAGGAGGCCGATCCCGCCATCGCCGAGATCGAAGGGGCGGCGAACGCGCCCGCCTATCGCGGCCTCTGCTATGTCGTCTTCGAGGACATGGCGCTGGCGGAATTCGGCAACCGGCTTCCGCAATTGCAGTTCGAAATCTTCCGGCCGCTGCACGGCACGGACGACCTGGAAAGCCGCCTCGCCGCCGTGGCGCTGATTCCCGGCGCGGGCGAGTTCGTCTATGACACCGAGGCGGTGGCGGCGGATGACGGCGCCGGCGCCACCGTCTCGCAGAATGTGCATGGCGCCGGCGGCGAGGCCGATCTCGTCGCCTCGCTCGACGACCTTCAGGCCGCCGCGCCCAATCTCGACAGCGTGGCGCTGGTGGTGGGCTGGTTCGGCGATGATCTTGGTGCCGGCAGCATCGCCATCCGTCCCGGCGTCGAGGCGGCCGACAAGCAGACCTATCCGCAAAGCTGGTCGGTGGCCGGGCTGGCGCGCGCCGATGCCCATCTGGTCAGCCAGGTCGAGGGCCGCCCCGCCTATGGCGGCACGCCGTCCGATGCGTCCGTCAGCGCCGCCATCGCCGAATTGAGGCGGCGGGGCCTGCGCGTCGTCTTCTACCCCTTTCTCTTCCTCGATATTCCGCCGGGCGGTGACCAGCCCGCCTATCCCTGGCGCGGGCGCATCCGGCCGGCGGCGGGCGACCAGACCGCCGCGGTGGCCGATGAGGTGGATGCCTTCTTCAGCGGCGACTGGGGCTGGCGGCGCATGGTGCTGCATTACGCCCGGCTTTGCGCCGATGCCGGCGGGGTGGACGACTTCCTGATCGGCTCGGAACTGGTGGGCCTGACGCGGGCACGCAGCGATGCCGCCACCTATCCGGCGGTTGCGGCGCTGAAGGCGCTGGCGGCCGATGTGCGCGCCATTGCCGGCGCCGGCACCCGCATCTCCTATGGCGCGGACTGGAGCGAATATCACAGCCACCAGACCGGCGGCGGAGGTTTGCGCTTCAACCTGGATCCGCTCTGGGCCGACGACAACATCGATTTCATCGGCATCGACAATTACATGCCCCTGGCCGACTGGCGCGACGGCGAAGGCCATCGCGACGCGGCGGCGGCGTCTTCGATATACGACCGTGCCTATCTGCAATCCAACATCCGGGGCGGCGAGGGGTATGACTGGTACTATACCAGCGATGCCGACCGCCAGGACCAGTCGCGCACGCCCATCACCGACGGGCTGGGCAAGCCCTGGGTCTGGCGCGTGAAAGATTTGTGGAACTGGTGGAGCCAGCCGCATCACGACCGTCCCGATGGCAGCGAAAGCGCCACGCCCACCGCCTTCGTGCCGCAGGCCAAGCCCATCGTCTTCACCGAACTGGGCTGCCCCGCCATCGACAAGGGCGCCAACCAGCCCAACGTCTTTTACGATCCGCGCTCGAGCGAAAGCGCCCTGCCGTATTTTTCCGGCGGCGGGCGCGACGACCTGATGCAGCGGCGCTTCCTTGAGGCGCATGCGGCATTCTGGGCCGAGGCGGCGAACAATCCGGTCTCCGATGTCTATGGCGCGCCGATGGTGGAGCGCGCCCATCTCTGGTGCTGGGACGCGCGGCCCTTTCCCTGGTTTCCGGCCCTGGCGCAGGTGTGGGGCGATGCCGCCAACTGGCAATATGGCCACTGGCTCAATGGCCGGCTGGGGGCGGTGCCGCTGGCCCGGCTGGCGGCGGCATTGTGCGAACGCGCTGGCCTTGCCGCCCATGACGTGGGCGGGCTGGAAGGCCTGGTGACCGGCTATGCCGTCAGCGACACGATCAGCCCGCGCGATGCGCTGGCGCCGCTGGCCGATGCCTTCGCCTTCGAGGCGGTGGAAAGCGCCGCCGGCGCGCAAGGCGTGCTGCGCTTTGTCATGCGCGGGTCCGCGCCCGCCGCCACGCTTGGGCCCGATGACCTGGTGCTGCCCGATGAGGGCGCCGCCGCCAGCTTCGTGCGGGCGCAGGAAAGCGACCTGCCCGGGCTCTCGCGCCTCACTTATATAGATGGCGCCGGCGACTATGCCGCCGGCAGCGCCGCGGCGCGGTGGCCGGCCGGCAATTCGCAGCGGGTCGCCAGCTCCAGCCTGCCGATCGTGATGGACCAGGACCAGGCGGCGGCGATCGGCGAGCGCCTGCTGGCCGATGCCTGGGTGATGCGCGAAAGCGCGGCCTTTGCCCTGCCGCCCTCGCGCCTGGCGCTTGAGCCGGCGGACGAAGTGCTGCTGGCGGCGGGCGGACGGGAGCGGCGCCTGCGCCTGACGGCCATCGCCGATGCGGGGGCGCGCGAGGCGGCCGCGCTGGCCACCGATCCTTCCTTATATAGAGTGAGCGCGCCCGCCGCCCCGCCGCAACTGCGCCAGGTGGTGACGCCGCCGGGGCGGGTGCTGGCGCTGTTCCTCGACCTGCCCTGGCTGACGGCGGACCAGAACCGGGCGGCACCGTTCATCGCCGCCTATGCCGATCCCTGGCCGGGCCGCGTGGCGGTGATGACGAGCGCCAGCGGCGGCGATTATGCGCTGGCCGCGATGCTGACCCGGCCCTGCAGCTTCGGCGTCACCACCGAGGATTTCTGGGCGGGCCCCGCCGGTCATTGGGACCGGGTGAACCGGCTCAAGCTGCGGCTGACGCATGGGGCGCTGTCATCGGCCACCGAAGACGCCGTCTTCCATGGCGCCAACATTCTGGCGGTGCAGAACGCGGATGGCGGCTGGGAAGTTCTGCAATTTGCCAGCGCCGAACTGACCGGGCCGGGCGAATATGCGCTGACTGAGCTGCGGCGCGGCCGCCGCGGCACCGAGATGCAGATGCGCCATCCGGTGGCGGCGGGGGCACGCGTGGTGGTGCTGGACGACGCCCTGCGCCAGCCCGACCTGACATTGGCGCAGGCGCGGCTGCCGTGTGATTACCGCTGGGGCCCGCTCTCGCGGCCGGTGACGGATGCGTCGTGGCAGCAGGCGCGGCTGGCCTTCGAGGCGGTGGCGCTGCTGCCGCTGGCGCCCTGTTTGGTGCGCCATGCCTGGGATGGCGGCGATCTCGTCATTTCCTGGCTGCGGCGCGACCGCGATCCGTCATCGGCCCGGCTGACCCAGGCGGTGACGCCGATGAGCGAGGCGGAAGAACTTTATGACCTGGAAATCTGCGACGGCGCGGGAGCGGTGGTGCGGGTTTTCGCCAATGTGCCGCAACATGCGCAGCGCTACAGCGCCGCGCAGCAGGCGGCGGATTTTCCCGCCGGCCTGCCCGAACCCCTGACCGTGAATCTCTATCAGCGCTCGGCCATCACCGGCCGGGGACGGCAGAAGAAGGAACAGCTTTATGTCCGATAGCACGCCGCGCCTGGGCCTGCCCGACCTGCCCGACACGCCCGAACTCTATGCCGACACGGTGAGCGAGGCCTTCCTGCGGCTCGACAGCTTCACCGGCCTTTGCCTGAAGGCGCAGTCGGTCAATGATCCGCCGGCCACGCCCGCCGACGGCGACGCCTATCTGGTGGGCGCGGTGCCCACCGGCGCCTGGAGCGGCTATGCCGGCAAGCTGGCCTGCTGTCTGGATGGCGGCTGGCGCTTCCATGCACCCTTTGCCGGGCTGGTGGCGCTGGTAGCGGACGAAAACCGCCTGATGATCTTCGACGGCGCCGCCTGGAGCGACATGGCGGCGGCGATGCGGTTCGAGAACCTCTCCATGCTGGGCATCCAGGCGGCCGCCGACACCACCAACCGGCTGGCGGTGAAATCCGCGGCGCTGCTGTTCGACCATGACGGCGCCGGCGTGCAGGCCAAGCTGAACAAGCATGCCGGCGGCGACACCGCCTCGCTGCTCTACCAGGACGGCTATTCCGGCCGCGCCGAGCTGGGGCTGTGCGGCGACGACAATTTCCACCTCAAGGTCTCGCCCGACGGCGCCGCCTGGACCGAAAGCCTGGTGATCGACAAGAGTAGCGGCTATCTCGGCAAGGGCACGGCGACGCCGCTGGCGCCGATCCATGTCGGCTGGCAGAACCAGGCTTTCGCGGGCACGATGCCCGGCTCCGTCACCTTGGGCGCCATCGCGGCCGTCAGCGGCGATGGCGTGACGCAGCGCTTCATCACCCTGATGGTGGCCGGCAACACGCCCAACTTCCAGGGTGTTCGCTTCAATGGCACCCTGGCGGCGCCCAGCGCGGTGCTGGCCAACCAGGGCCTGGTCAACATGGGCGCGGGCAGCTTCAACGGCAGCGGCTTTGTCAGCCCGGCGAATTTCATTTTCATCTCGGACGAGGATTTCAGCACCAGCGCCAACGGTACGCGGTTCGAGCTGCAGCTGGCGGCGGTGGGCAGCAACGTGCGGGCGACGCGGTTCATCGCCTATGGCGATGGTCGCTTCGGCGGCACCGGCGCGCGGCTGGACATGTCCTGTTCGCGGCAGGTGCCGGTTTCCGGATTTGCCATCGCCATCGCCGATGCCTGCGGCCTGCTGCTGCTGGACCCGGCCGGGACGCTGGCCAGCGGGACGCTCACCATGCCGGCCCATCCGAAGGACGGCCAGCTCTGCCGCATCGTCTCGACCGCGGCGGTGACGGCGCTGACGCACAGCGCGGCGACGGGACAGACGCTGGTGGGCGGATTGAGCAGCCTGGCGGCCAACGTCGCAGCGGAATTCATTTATGTTGCGACGACAGCGAGCTGGTACCGGGTCTAGGCCGCCATGGATGCGGCGCCGAATTTCCGCTTCTCGCGCGCGTACAGCCAGTTCTTCCGCGCCAAGGCGCGTTTCTCGATCAGATGCCAGGACAGGAAGGCGAGCAGGAATGTGATCGGCAATGACAGCGCGGCATTGCCGTACCAGGTCGCCGCCAAGGGCACGAACCAGGCGAGCGTCTGTTGAATCTGGAAGTGATAGAGAAATATGCCGTAGGAATAATCGCCGCTTGCCACGATCCAGCGGCGCCGGGGCTGCCGCGTTCCCAGGAACACCGCGACGTAAACAATGGGCCCGCTCAGCAGGACCAGGGTGTGCACGTCGATCGCCAGGCCGGTCACGATTGCGGCACAGCAGAGGCCGAAGAGCGCGCCATTCAGTGGGATCGTTTCCCGGCGGCGGTAGAACCAGACGCCCATCAGGAAACATGGCACAACCATGAACCGATAGAAGGCGGGGGGCATGAACCCCGCATATTTCAAGAGATAGTAGAGAATGGGGAAGGCGGCTTGTGACGCCACGGCGATCGCCAGGAGCCAACGCTCGCGGCAATAGAGCCCGAAGGCCATTATGCTGGCCAGCAACAGGTAGGATATCAGCTCCCATGGAATGGTCCAAAGCTGGCCATTGACCGACTGATTGGGGAAGTTCTTGAAGGCGCCTGGCAGGGAATAATGAACCTCGCCGACAAGATTCAGGAAATAGCGGTGGAATTCGGGATCGCGAAAATAGGCGGCGAGCGGCAGCGTGGTCACGGCGGGCCCGACCAGGAACGCGGAAAACAGGATATCGGCCCATAGCGCGGGGAAAATGCGCAGGATGCGCAGGCCCAGGAAGGTGCTGAGGAGCCTTGTGCGTTCCAGGCTGCCCGCCACCAGAAATCCGCTCACGGCGAAGAACATCGGCACGATGGCGTTGTGGAAGGCGAACGGCCTGCTGCTGAGCAGGCTCCATGCCGGCGATTGCCGGTCGTGATCTATGGCGCTGTGATAGAAGAGAATGAAGATAGCCAGGCCGAGCCGCAAGTAATCGAAGCCGGCGGGCCTGTTGCCGGCCGCAGCGAGGCATTGGCCGATGGTGGAGCCCTGCCAAAAGCGGGCGAACCATCGTCCGGCCGGTCTGTGCCCCATCCCCATGCCGAACGATAGCCAGCCCGCGCGCGGCGCGCCAGCGCTTCCCCGGCCGTCATGGCAGAGCCCGACACGCAACCAGGAAAGGCCCCGACAATGCTCATCGAGGAATGGCGCGGCGCCTGGCGTTGGTTTTCGCTGCAGGCGATGGCGCTGACGGCGGCGCTGCAGGCGGGATGGGCGGCGTTGCCCGACGACCTGAAAAGCCATGTTCCCGAAAGGCTGGTGACGGCCATTTCCATCGGTCTCCTGCTGCTGGGCATCGCCGGGCGGCTGGTGAAGCAGGAGAGGCACTGAATGTTCGCGGCATTTCTCGCGGGGCTGGGCAGCAGGATCGCTGGGCCGCTGGCGGCGGCCTGCGCCTGTCTCTTCGCCGCCGCGGCGCTGTGGCAGACGGCGCGCATCGACGGCGTGCCGCTTCTGGGCGGCGGCTTTAAGGCGCAAGTGGCGGCGCTGACGGCGCAGAGCGCGGCGCGCGACCTGGCGGACGCCAAGGCGCAGGCCGCGGCGCTGCAACTGCGGGCGCAACAGGCCGCGCGGGGCGAGGCGGCGGCGCAGGCCCATGCGTCGG
Source organism: uncultured Rhizobium sp. (assembly GCA_964647455.1). Lineage (GTDB taxonomy): Bacteria > Pseudomonadota > Alphaproteobacteria > Micropepsales > Micropepsaceae > Rhizomicrobium. The sequence goes on along the minus strand of CAZYGO010000257.1, from coordinate 1,029 downwards.
CGCAGGCGCGGACCCAAGCCCAGATTCAAACCGTCATCGAGAAGGTGCCCGTCTATGTTTCGCAAAAGGCTGCTTCTGCCTGTGTTGTTCCCTGGGGTCTTGTCCGGCTGTTCGACGCCGCCGCCAGCGGCGCCGATCCCGATGATGTTCGCGCCCGTGTCGCCCCCGGCCAGCCTGATGACGCCGCCTCGGACGTTGGCCTGCCTGAGATTGCGGCCCTGCTCGCCGGCAATTTCGGTGTCGCCCGGCAGAATGCCGGCCAGCTAGAACAGCTCCGGGAAGCGGTTGCCGACGAGAGCGCTGCCTGGGAAGACAGCCAGCGCGCGCCAAAGAAATGACAAAATTTTCATGAATATGTTTACGGTGGTAGCGTCGCAGGCTGGGTTTCGCTCTGGCTTGGGGAATGCGCGTGGAAGCTGAGGCTCATTACCTGCAGCAGGCTGCCGACCTGGAGCGTTTCGCCCGCCAGGCGTGCAGCGTCGCCTATCGCGATGTCTTCCTGTCGCTTGCCGAGGTCAACCGAACCCTTGCACGGCTGGCTGCCGAGCGGGCGCGCAGGATCGGGGAGGGGCAAACAAGAAGCCCCGCGCCTTGCGACGCGGGGCTTCACTTGACGGGTCAGGCTTTCGGGGAGGGGCAGACCGAAGCCTTCGCCTCAAGCTCTCTCGGGAGCGACGGCCAGGAAAAGTTGCAGACTTTTCCGTGGGCAGCGCGACCCATTAAAGACTAGATCCTCACCACGCCGATGAAGCGGCCGGTCCACGGATCGATCTCCACCAGCACGGTGCGGCCGAAACGGTCATGGCTGCGCACGACATAACGGCCGTGGAGGAAGTAAGGATTGCCGATGCCCACATAGTGGTGCAGCCGCAGGGTCTCGAACACGCGGACATGCGTCGCCATCGGGCGGTGGATCTGGCGGTGCATCACCACCGGGCCGCGATGGTCGCGCGGGGCAGCGGCGGCGGCGCCCAGGCCCAGAGTGGTCACAACGCCCAGGGCCGCGGCAGCCAGGATGGTCTTCTTCGC
>CAZYGO010000256.1:0-3483 GCA_964647455.1 uncultured Rhizobium sp. | reverse complement strand
CGATACCGGTACGGGCGTGGCCGCAGATGTCGCGCCCAAGCTGTTCCATCCCTTCACCCCCGGCGACAATTCCTATACCCGCGCCCAGCAGGGCGCGGGGCTGGGCCTGGCAGTGGCCAAGCGCATCGTCGACCAGGCGGGCGGACAAATCGGCTTTGAAAGCAATGCCGGGGAAGGCGCCCAGTTTTTCTTCACCCTGCCGGTGTCGGGCGCGGCGGGTGCGGCGCGCTCCCGCCTCTCCGGCGAGGCCAGCCACCAGCCGCCGCCTTCCGGCCTGGCGATCCTGGTCCATGCCGAGGCCGCCGGCGTCGCCGCCGACATCGCAAGGCTGCTGGAGCCGTTCGGAAACCGAGTCACCATCGCCGGCGGCCTGGCCGACGCCATCGCACGCGCCGGGCGCGAGCCCTATGACGCCATCATCGCCACCGCCGCCGATGCCGACATGCTGGCGGCGGCACCGGGCGTGAGTGCGCCGCTGATCGCCATCCTGCTGCGCGGCGATCGCGCTCCCACCGCCACCGACAGTGCCTTGCGCTGGCCGCTGGAACCGGATGCGCTCTATGGTGCCCTGGCCCAGTTCGCGGCCCGTCACGGCGATGGCGATGCTGCGCCCTCGGTGGCGATCGACGCCATCGCCTTCTCCGCCCTGGAGAAGTCGGTGGGCGTGAAGTCGCTGGTGGACATCCTGCAATGCTACATCACGACTGCCGAGCAGCTTACCGGCGCGCTGTCGGAAGCCTGCACCGACGAGCGCTGGGACGAAGCGGCGCGCCTGGCCCAGGACATTGTCGGTGCGGCCGGCGGCCTCGGCCTGACCGCCGTGACGCAGGCAGCGCGCGTCTTCGCCCAGAAGAGCCGCGATGGCAGCAGCCACCACGAATTGCGCAACGCGGCCCAGCTTGTCGTCGGCGAGCATCTGCGCGCCAAGCAGGCGCTGACGCATCTGTATCCTGACGTCGCCTGACAGCGTTCTTGCCGCGCGATTACAACTTGTCCCCACGCCTTAACCTGCGATGACACCGCTTTTATAATGCGGCGATCAACCGGGGGCCGGTCTCAACGTCCCGGCATCGGGCGCTTCCCCTGGACAGGGGGAGGGGTGCACGAAAAATGCAAAACAAAGATCAACATCTTGCGCCATTTGGTCTTTCGGCCCGATGCTCTAGTATCGGCTGCATCCATGCCCCCTGCCAGCCCGCTCGCCTCACTGCCCGCGCTCGTGCCCGCGCCCCCCGGCGCTGCGATCTTCGAAGACGGCGAGACGCGCCACGCCGCGCTGCGTGATGCCCGCGCCCTGTTCGAAACCGGCGATGTGCTGGTGGCCCATGCCGGCTTCGTCGCCGGGCGGCTTGGGACCAGGGCGCCGGCAGCGCCTTACGACGTCATCGAACTCTTCGCCTTCGTGCGGCCTGGCCAGCCTTTCGTGCCGTCGGCGTCCGGCATGGCGCGGCTTCTCGGGCTGGGCGCGCCCGCCACACCGCAGGAAAGCGCCACCGCGCTGCCACGCATCGCCGCACAATTGCTGCGGGAGGTGGAGCAACTGGACTCCGCCGCCCGGGCCGCGCTGGCGCCGCTGGTCGGCACGCTGGACCGCGCCGGCTGGCGCTGGGCGAAGCCGCTCAAGGCCATTGTCGGCGAGGTGCCGCATGGCTCGCCCATCGCGGGACTGGAAATCTGGCGCGGACTTCCGGTCTGGGAAGACGAGGCGCTCCCCGGCCAGCCCGGCACGCAGTCGGTCACGCCGGAGGAAGCGCAGGCCCGGCTGGCGCGACTGGTGTCGCAGGTGCGTCCCGAACAGGCGGCCTACAGCGCGGCCGCGACCTATGCCTTCGGCCCGCGCGACGTGGCGGGCGCGCCCAGGGTGGCGTTGATCGAGGCCGGTACCGGTACCGGCAAGACGCTGGGATATCTGGCCCCCGCCAGCCTCTGGGCGGAAAAGAACGGACCCGGTCTGTGGATCTCAACCTATACCCGCAACCTGCAGCGGCAGATCGTGCAGGAAATCGCGCGGCTATGGCCCGACCCGGCAGAGCGCGCCGAAAAGGCGGTGGTTCGCAAGGGACGGGAAAACTATCTCTGTCTCCTGAACTTCGAGGAAGCCGCCAAGCGCACGGCACTGGCGCCGGGCCCGCGCAGCGTGGCGTTGGGACTGATCGCGCGCTGGGCGGCAGCGGGCGCCGATGGCGACATGTCGGGAGCCGGCTTTCCCGCGTTTCTCGCCGCGTCCATGCCGCTGTCCGCCGTCACCGACCGGCGGGGCGAATGCATCTACGCCGCCTGCCCGCATTACCGGCAATGCTTCATCGAAAGGGCGGTGCGGGCGGCGCGGCACGCCCAGATCGTCATCGCCAACCATGCTCTCGTCATCGCCCAGGCGGCGCAGGACTGGCTGGCGACGGACGAGACCAACGACACCCCGCCGGAACGGCGCCTGCGCTATGTCTTCGACGAAGGCCATCATCTGTTCGACGCCGCCGACAGCGGCTTCGCCGCCCTGCTTTCGGGGCGGGAGATGGCGGAACTGCGGCGCTGGGTGCGCGGGCCCGATGCGCGCACCCGCAGCCGCATGCGCGGCCTCGAGGAACGGCTGAAAGACCTGATCGCCGATGACGAGGCGGCGCAGGCCGCGCTTGAAGACGCGGTATCGGCGGCTGGCGCGCTGGCGGGCGAAGGCTGGACCCAGCGACTGGGGAATCCGCGCGGACCCGGCGAGGTCTTCCTCGCCCTCGCCTACGCCCATGTCCGCGCCCGCGGCGGCGACCAGGACAATTTCTACACGCTGGAAGCCGAGCCGCATCCGATGAGCGACGAATTGCTGGAGGCCGTGCGACAGCTGGCGCGTGCCCTCAAGCGGCTGGCCGATCCACTGGCCGAACTGGCGCGGTTGCTCCGCAAGAAGATGGCCGACAAGACCGCCGAGCTGGAGCCCTATACCCGCGCCCGCCTCGATGCCGCGGCCCGCGGGTTGGACCGGCGCGCCAAACGCATCCTGCCGGCCTGGCGCGCGATGCTGGACCAGCTGGAAACCGGCGAAGTGGACGACGCCTTCATCGACTGGTTCGAGCTCAAGCGCGAGGATGGCCGCGACAGCGACATCGGCCTAGAACGGCACTGGATCGATCCCACCATTCCGCTGGCCGCCGAAGTCCTGGCGCCGGCGCATGGCGCGCTGGTGACGTCGGCGACGCTGCGGGATTCGCTCCAGGACGACTGGGCGGCGGCGGAAATCCGCACCGGGGCCGGCCACCTGCCCGAACCGCCGCGCCGGGCCCTGTTCGGCTCGCCCTTCGACTATGCGAAACAGGCCCGCATCTTCGTGGTGGGCGACCTTCAGCGGCGCGATCCGCAGGCGCTGGCGGCGGCCATGCGCGAACTTTTCCTAGCCAGCGGCGGCGGGGCCCTGGGCCTTTTCACCGCGGTGCGGACGCTGAAGGACATTGCCGCCCGCATCGCCGAACCGCTGGCGGCGGCCGGCCTGCCGCT
>CAZYGO010000255.1:0-7926 GCA_964647455.1 uncultured Rhizobium sp. | reverse complement strand
AAGGAAAGCCTGGGCCAGCTGCAGGCACCGCTCTATGGCGATCCGGACAAGCCTGGCCCGTACGGCATTCTGATCAAGTGGCCCAAGGGGCAGATGAGCCATCCGCATTTCCACACCACGGATCGCTTCGCATACGTGGTTTCGGGGACCTGGTGGGTTTCCACCAGCGACCATTTCGATCCGGCAACCACCTGGCCGCTGCCACAGGGCAGTTTCGCCACCGACCTCGCCAACAAGGTTCATTGGGATGGCTCCAAGGACGAGGAGCTGATCCTGCTGGTTACCGGGATGGGCCCCATGAAGACGGTGACGGTGCCCGAGACATCGGGAAAGAAATAGTTCGATCCGGGCCTCATGTGAGGTGAGGACGGCCCTGCCGCTGGCGCAAGGCGGCCCGTGCGCGGCTTCCGCTAGGGATTGAGGCCGCGCATGTCGCGCAGGGCCTGGCGCAGCGACCAGGTGCGCGGGACATGGCCGCTGAACTCGACGCCGTCATGGGGCAGGAAGCGCCGGTTCCAGAAGAAGGCGGCGGTGGAGATGCTGCAGACCAGCACCCAGGCGACCGAGAAATCCGGCAGGGTCGGGGCCGCATGGTGGCGCAGGGCCATCGCCCCTTCCAGTCCCATGGCGCCGACGCAGATGCCCACCGACAGCATCAGCTGCTGGAAGGTGGTGTAGAAGCTGGTGGCCACCGCCAACTTCTCCGGCGGGATGCGGTCATAGGCGATGGTATTGTAGGCGGTGAACTGGAACGACATGAAGAAGCCGCTGGCCACCAGGATGGCGAAGATCAGCGGCAGCGGCCAGCCGGGGCGGAACAGGGCGCAGAGCCCGTAAAAGCCGCAGGCGATGAAGCCGCCCACCATCAGGCTGTCGCGGAAGCCGAAGCGACGCAGGATGCGCGGCGCCACCGACTTCATCAGCAGCGAGCCCAGCGCTGTCCCCAGGGTGATAAGGCCGCTTTGCGCCGCCGACAGGCCGAAGCCCAGCTGCATCATCAGCGGCAGCAGAAAAGGCTGGGCGCCCTGGCAGATGCGGGTGATCGAGCCGGCGATCATCGAGACGCGGAAGGAGCGCACCTGCATCAGGCGCGGGTCCAGGATCGGCTCGGCCGTCACCCGCGCATGGCGCAAATAGAGCCCGCCCGCCGCCAGCCCGGCGGCGATCAGCCAGGCTGCCAGCTCGCCCTCGCCGGGATGGCTGGCGCTTTCCAGCCCGAACAGCAGCGTGCCCAGCGACAGGGCCGACAGGATCATGCCGCGGGCGTCGAAGGGCGCACCCTTCTGGCCCGGCATGGGATCGAAATAGCGCGTCACCAGCAGGGCGGCGGCGATCCCCACCGGCAGGTTGAGAAGGAAGATCCAGCGCCAGTCGAGGAAGGTGACGATCAGGCCGCCGATCGGCGGGCCGGCGATCGGCCCCAGCAGCGCTGGCACCAGCAGCCAGGACATGGCGGCGACCATGTCGCGCTTCTCGACATTGCGGAACAGCAGCAGCCGCGCCACCGGGATCATCATCGCCCCGCCCATGCCCTGCAGGAAGCGCGCCGCCGCCAGCACGCCGACATTGGGCGCGAAGGCGCACAGCGCCGAGGCGGCGGTGAAGAACAGGATGGCGCCGCGGAACAGGCCGCGCCCGCCCAGCCGGTCGGCCAGCCAGCCCGAGGCCGGAATGAAGATCGCCAGGCTGATCAGGTAGGAGGTGAGGGCGATGGAGAGGCTGGGGGCGCTGACCCCCAGGTCGCGCGCCATGCCGGGCAGGGCGGTGGCCAGGATGGTGCCGTCCATCTGCTCCATGAAGACGGCGGCGCCGACCACCAGCGCGATGGTGCGGAAATCATGGCGGGCGCCGCTTCGGGTCATTGGTAATACTTATACCCGGGCGCCCGCGAAGGAGAAACGCATCCGGCGCGCACCAGACCGGCGCGCCGGCGCTGCCCGGTCCCTGGGGCACCGCCTCAGAGCAGTCGCCGGTGCTTGAGATGATGCGTCTTCTCGTTGCGCCACTCGTTCAGCACCAGCAGCAGCGTCGTCAGGTCGAACAGGGCGAAGGCCAGCACCCAGTTCGACCAGTGCTCGGCCAGGTGCCAGCTCATGAAGCCGATGAAGCCGGCCAGGATCGCCGTCGCCACCGGGAAGATCCAGCGGCCGCCGCCGCGCAGCAGCACCAGGGCGAGCGCCAGCTTGAGCAGGCCATGGATCAAAAGATAGGCGACGATGAAGCTGATCGAGGAGTGCAGCAGATTGTTGGCGCCGCTGCGCACCAGCTCGATGAAGCGGTGGTTGCCCGGCTCTTCCAGCAGCTCCGGCGCGCTGATATGCAGCAGAAAGGCGTACCAGCGCGACGGCCCGCTCAGCCAGATGATCAGGCCCAGAAGGGTCTCGATGCCGCCATCAATGCCCTTGACGGCGATGGTCACGACATAGGCGAGATGGGCAATGGCGTTGGGCTTGGTGTTCAAGGGCGGCTCGGCGGGGAGATATGGTCCTCGCATCGCATTGGGCGCAAATTAAGGCAACCCCCGGCTTCTGCTGCGCTGCGTCAATCCCCGGCACGGCAAAAGGCCGCCGCCCGGCGGGGGCGGCGGCCCTGGGTTGGCGGCGGCCTACTGCCAGTCGCGTTCGATATTGTAATAGTCGTAGGACTTCTCGCGGATGCCGCCCAGCGAGCCGTCATGCTTGGTGAGGTCCTTGAGGTCATAGGCCGGCGCGTTCTGCAGCACGTCCTTGTTCATGGGCACGACATAGCCGCCCTTGTCCTCGTCATAGTCCAGCATCGACCAGGGCACGGGATGGTATTTCTCGCCCATGCCGAGGAAACCGCCAAAGCCCAGCGCCGCGAACATGATCTGGTTGGACTGCTTGTCCAGCACGACGTCTTCCACCGTCCCGATGCGCTCGCCCTTGCCGTTATAGACGGCGGTGCCCTTGACCCGCGAGGCCAGGATCGCGCTGGTATGGCCGCTACTTGTCGTCATCTCGTCACTCCATGTTTTTCCGGTATCGCGGTAACCCGGCGCGCCCGATTCCGTTGCGGGAACTTCCGGCAAAATCGGAAAGCCTTGGGCCCCGCGCGGCGGCAAGGCTGGACCCGGCGGGCCGCAGCCGCTTTAGTGGCGGCGCAGATCCCGGCAAGGACAGGCCATGGCCGTCGCATCGCCCACCATCCTGGCCCGCCACGGCCAGATGTTTCCCCTCCTGACGGCGGCGGAGATGGCGCGGCTGGAACGCTTCGGCATCCCGCGCCGCTATCAGGCGGGCGCGCGCATCCTCACCGCCGGCGAAAAGGGGCCGGGCCTGGTCCTGCTGCGCCGGGGCGCCATCCGCGTCAGCCAGGGCGGCGTCGGATCTGGGCGCGAAACCATCATCGAATATGGGCCGGGCCAGTTCCTGGGCGAGCTGGCGCAGCTTTCCGACCGGCCCGCGCTGGTGGATGCCGAGGCGATGGCGGAGGTCGAGGCGGTGGTCTTGCCCGGCCGCGCCCTGCGCGACGTGCTGGTACAGGAAGCCGAACTGGGCGAGCGGCTGATGCGGGCGCTGATCCTGCGCCGGGTGGGCCTGCTGGAAGCGGGTACCGCCGGGCCGGTCATCATCGGCCCGGCCGGCGACGCCGATGTGATGCGGCTGGACAATTTCCTCACCCGCAACGGCTATCCCCATCGCGTGCTGGATTCGGGCAGCGACAGCTGCGCCGCCACCTTGGTGGCGCGCTTCCGGGTGGCGCCGGAACAGCTGCCCATCGTGCTCTGCCTGGGCGGCCAGATCCTGCGCAATCCGGGCGAGCGCGAACTGGCGCGCTGCATCGGCATGGTGCGCGAGATCGATCCGGACCATGTCTACGACACCGCCATCATCGGCGCCGGGCCGGCGGGCTTGGCCTGCGCCGTCTATGCCGCCTCCGAGGGACTCTCGACCCTGGTGCTGGACTGCCGCAGCTTCGGCGGCCAGGCCGGCGCCTCGGCCCGGATCGAGAATTATCTTGGCTGTCCCACCGGCATCACCGGCATGGCGCTGATGGCGCGGGCCTACAACCAGGCGCAGAAATTCGGCGCCGAGATCGCCATCCCGGACGAGGCGGCCAGGCTGGGGCCGGACCGCGATGGCGAGGCGCGCTTCCACCTGCATCTGGGCGATGGCGAAACCGCGCGCGCCCGCACCATCGTGCTGGCCTGCGGCGCCCGCTATCGCCGCCTCGGCGTTCCCGACCTGTGCGATTATGAAGGAGCCTGCGTGCATTACTGGGCCTCGCCGATCGAGACCCAGCTTTGCGACGGCCAGGAAGTGGCGCTGTGCGGCGCCGGCAATTCCGCCGGCCAGGCCGTGGTCTACCTCGCCGTCAGGGCGAAGAAGGTCTGGATGATCGTGCGCGGCGCCAGTCTGGAAGCCACCATGTCGCAATATCTGGTGGAGCGCATCCGCGCCCTGCCGAATGTGGAGGTGATGCTGCGCACCGAGATCTGCGCCCTGGAAGGGGAGGACGGAACGCTCAAGGCGGTGCGGCTGAAAAACCGCGACACCGGCGCGGAGGAACGCTGCGCCATCGGCCATGTCTTCTCCTTCATCGGCGCCGATCCCAATACCGACTGGCTGGCCGATGCCGGGGTGAAGCTGGATGCCAAGGGCTTCGTCATCACCGGCGAGGATGGCCGCCATCCGCTCGAGACCTGCCGCGACGGCGTCTTCGCGGTGGGCGATGTCCGCGCCGGATCGGTCAAGCGCGTGGCGGCGGCGGTGGGCGAAGGCTCGGCGGTGGTTTCCGCCATCCATGGCTGGCTGGCGCGCCAGCGCGAAAAGCTGGCCGCGGCGGCGCAATGAACCGCCCGGACCGATTTGGCGTTATCGTTGGCGGATTTTCGCATGAAGGATTTGAAAAATGGAACCGGTTCGCGAAGGTTATGCCGTCTTCGTCCATGACGGCGAAAAGGCGTTCGGCGCGGTGCGCCAGGTGCTGGGCAACGAGATCGTCATCTATGTCGAGAATGCCGGCGACTTCGAAGTGAAGCTCGGCGCGATCAAGGCCGTGCATGACGAGAAGGTGGTGCTGGATGCGGGCCGGCTGGAACCGCGCCTGCGCGAGGCCATCCGCCGAGCCCATGCCGGGGAAGACCCGCGCATTCCCTGATGCGGCTCACCGATTCATTTCACGGGCGGCGCGGCACGCCGGCCAGCCACTCGGCGAAGACCGCCTGCCACAGCCGCACCGTGCCGGCGGTGCCATGGCCGCTGGTCGTGCCGCTGGCCGGGATCAGGTAGTAGCGGGAATTCTTCAGCTTCTTCACCACCGCCTCGGTGGTGCCCAGTTCCGGCGGATTGCGTTCGTCGTCGGCGGAATTGATCGCCAGCACGGCGGCGGTGATGTTGCCCAGGAGCGGCGACGGGTCGTAGTCGCGCGCCGCGTCGAGCTGCCAGATCGTGTCGTTGGCATCGCCCCGCTCGGGCCGCGCCAGCATGTCGTCGATGGCCTTGTCGGCGGCGGCATGACTGCCGGCCCGTGCCGCCCAGCCCAGATTGCCGCCGCTGGTGCCGACACTGAAAAAGGCGTTGGCGTATTTCATCGCCGGGACGGGACCGGTGATGTCGCCATTGCCATAGGCCGGGTCGGCCCTGATGGTCTCGATCACCAGCTTGCGCATCATCCAGTTGCGCGCCGCCATCGCGGCGGGCTGCGAGGCCAGGGGCACGATGGCGTCCATCATGGCGGGATATTTCACGCCCCAGATCCAGGTCTCCATCCCGCCCATGGAATTGCCGATCACCAGGCGCAGATGCTTCACGCCCAGACCTTCGGTCAGCAGCCGGGCCTGGGCCGCCACCATGTCGTCGTAATTGTAGCGGGGGAAGCGCGCCTTCAGCCCGTCCGACGGCTTGGAGGAGCCGCCATGGCCGATGGCGTCGGGCAGGATGATATAATGCGTTGCCGCATCCAGCGGCGCGCCGGCGGCGAAGAGGGCGCGAAAGCCGCCGATCATGCCGGCGCCGTTGCCGCCGGTGCCATGCAGGATCAGCACTGCCTGGCCTTCCGGATTGCCCAGCACGGTGTAGTGCTGGCGTAGCTCCGGCAGCGTCTCGCCAGTGTGGAAGCGGAAGTCGCGCAGCACGAAATCGCCGGAGCGCTGGCCGGGCAGGGCGGGGGTTTGCGCGGCCGCCGGCAGCACCGCCATGGCGGTGACGAGGCAGGACAGCAGGGGCAGGGTCTTCAGCAGGATCATCGGCGGCTCCCCGGCGCGGTTTGCCCGATAACACGCCGCCGCCGGACGCTCCGCAAGGGCGGCCCCGGCCGTCATAAGGGCCGCAAACGGTTGAACTTTCGCCGTCCGCCGCCGCCAGGTGAAGGAAAAGCCATGCGCCGAAAGGGTTTGCCTCCGCCCGGGTTCGCCCGCATATTGCCCGGCAACTGGCCGCAAGAGCCGTTCGGGGACGGATGACGCCGTGAAGCCCATCGCCGCCTTTTTCGCCATTGCCCTGCTGGCCGTGAGCACCGCCGCCGCGGCGGCCGCCGATGCCGCGCCGCGCCTGGCCGCGATGCGGCGGCTGAGCGAAAGCGAGTACCGCAATTCCATCGCCGACATTTTCGGCCCCGGCATCGCGGTGCAGGGCCGCTTCGAGCCGGACCGGCGCATCGGCGGGCTGCTGTCGGCCTCCAGCGCCATCCTTTCCATCAGCCCGGCCGGCTTCGAGGCCTATGCCAAGATGGCCGACGCCATCGCCGCCCAGGTGGTGGATGCCAGGCATCGCGGCGCGCTGATCGCCTGCCAGCCCGCCGATCCCAAGGGTGCCGACGATGCCTGCGCCGAGCAGGTGGTGGCGCAGTACGGCCTGATGCTGTTCCGCCGCCCGCTGACGGCGGAGGAAAGCGTGGCGCGCATCCGCCTGGCGCATGACACGGCACTGAAGGCGGGCGACTTCCATGCCGGGTTGCGCCTGGCCCTGGCCTCGCTGATGGCGGCGCCGGATTTTCTCTTCCGCACCGAATATGCGGTGGCGGAGGCGGACGGCAAATGGACGCTGGACGCCTATAGCCGCGCCAGCCGCCTGAGCTATCTGTTGTGGGACACGACGCCGGACGCGGCGCTGCTCAAGGCCGCCGGCAGCGGCGATCTCAACCGCGCCGAGGGTGTCGCCCGCGAAACCGAGCGGCTGATGGCGTCGCCGCGGCTGGCCGCGGGCATGCGCGCCTTCTATGCCGATTTCCTCGAACTCGACACCCAGGTGGTGAAGGACCCGGCCTTCTATCCCAAATACAGCGATGCGGTGGCGGCTTCGGCGCGGGAAGAAACGCTGCGCACCATGGTGGACCTGACGCTGACGCGCGGCGAGGATCTGCGCGACCTGCTCACCACCCGCAAGACCTATATCAACCGCGCCCTGGCGGCGGTCTATGGCGTACCCTACAATTTCGACAGCGAATGGGTGCCCTATGAGTTCAGCGCCGATTCCGGGCGCAGCGGCATTCTCACCCAGGTTACTTTCCTCAGCCTGTTCTCCCATCCCAACCGCTCCTCGCCGACCAAGCGCGGCGTCGCCCTGCTGGACATCTTCATGTGCCAGCCGACGCCGCAGCCGCCGGCCAATGTGGATTTCTCGATCGTCAACGACATCTCCAATCCCAGCCTCAAGACGGTGCGCCAGCGCCTCCTGGCCCACGCCACCAATCCCACCTGCGCCGCCTGCCATACCCGCAGCGACCCCATCGGCCTGGCGCTGGAGAATTTCGATTCCATCGGCCAGTACCGCACGGCGGAGAATGGCGAGCCCATCGACGCCTCGGCGACGCTGCAGGGCAGGGCCTTCACCGGCGCGGCAGGGCTGGGCCAGGTGCTGCACAACAATCCCAACTTCCCCGCCTGCTTCGCACGCAAGATGTTCGCCTATGGCACCGGCGCCAATCCGGGCGTGGTGACGCCGCCGGACTACCGGCCTTTCGTCA
>CAZYGO010000254.1:0-3186 GCA_964647455.1 uncultured Rhizobium sp. | reverse complement strand
GTGCCGGCATGGGCTGTCACCGGCACATGATGCGTGCCGCCGACGATGCGCTTCGCCGTGCCGTAGGGCTTCACCAGCGGATGCCCGCCCGCCACGTCCACTGAAATGTATGTGTTCTTGAGCGGCCCCCGCGTCTCGCCGGCGAGCGAGGCGCCGAACAGGTCGGCGAGGCCGAAATCCTTTCGCTTCCTGCCGGCCTCGTCGTAGAGCGAGGTCTCGTAGCCGGCGACGAGGCTGCCACCCGTGGCCACATAGGCCTTGAGCGCCGCGCACTGGGCGTCGGAGAGCCGCGCGGCGTTGGCCGCGATCAGCACCTTGTAGCCGCTCTTCGTGGCCTCGCCGATCCGCCGGTCGGAGAGGAACTCGAAGGGCAGCCCGTCCTCCACCAGCGCGTGATAGACGCCAAGCTCATGCTGCTCCGGTCCCTTGCGGGCGTCGTGGTCGTAGGCGCGCAGCGTCGTGCTGGGGTCGAGGACTGCGATCTCGGCCCACGGCGCCGTGCCGGCGAGGCTCGGCTCGATGCGTGCGTGCTGACGATAGAAATCGACCAGCGGCTGCACCCAGCGGTCGTCCGGCACCGTGCCGTTGAACTTGGTGAACCACGGCCGCAAGCCCTGCCCGGCGCCGGCCGTCAGCCACATCTGCATTTCGGCCGGTGCATGCACGCCGTCCTTCCAGCGATGGCGGTCGCCGGGGCAGATGCCTGTGATGCCGCCGAGCGCCCAGTCGCCGAGGCCTCCGCGCAGCCGCTTGGCGTTCCGCCCGTTCGACCACGGCGCCGTGACGTCGGAGCGGCCCTGGTGGTCCACGAACAGGATCGGAGCCGTCTGCTTCACGAAATCGAGGTCGAACTCGAGGATCGAGTCGGCGCCCATGTTGGGGATGTAGCGCGCGTGCGGGCGCACGCTTTTCACCACGTCGTTCCAGCGCCCGATCTGCGCGGTGAGCAGCGTGCGCCGCCAGTCCTGATAGGCGAGCCAGTCGGCGTCGTTCGGATCGGCCTTCGGCGGCAGGCCGCGGCCGGTGTCCGCCTTGAACGTCCTAGTGCAGAACTCGCAGTAGCAGATGCCCTGGCCGGCCCAGCGGTTGGCGAAGATGGCATCGATGTCGTAGCGCTCGCAGATTTCGCGCACGATCTTCGGCATCTGCTCGCCGTTGTAGGTGCCGAGCGGGCAGGTGATCCAGACGCTGGGGTAGGACCAGTGCCGGCGCGGCGAGCCGTCGGGGAGCCGCTGGATCCATTCGGGATGCGCGTCGGCGGCGTCCTGGTGGATGGCGTGCGGGTCGACGCGCGCCATCACGTGCATGCCGAGGTCGCGCGAGCCCACCACCAGCTCGCCGAAGACGTCGCGGCCCTTGAGAAACTTGCTGACGTAGTGGAACGGCACGTCGCTCGGATAGTAGGCAATGTAGCCGCCGGCGGAGAGGCACGAGGCGTTCGACTCGGTACGGCGGAAGACGTCCAGCCAGAAATCCAGGTCGAAATGGAGCGGATCGTCCTCGACCAGCGTGAGCTGGGCCCAGCGCGTGGCGGTCCTGTACCAGTCCGGCGAACGCGGCGCAGCCCGCTGCTCGGGAGATTTCCGGTCGAGCATGATCACTCCATCTCGGTCTGTCGAAGAAAAAGGCGCCCGGCGCGCGGGTCCTCGCGCCGGGCCAAGGTTCCGGTTCCGGCTATTTCCGGTAGAACGTCTCGACGTGGGTCGGGCCGGGCTGCGGATAGCCGAAGGAGTTGGGCATCGTCGTCTGCACGTTGCCGAGGTTCGTCTTGACGATGCCGTAGGTCTTGCCGAGGCTGGCTATGCCGATGATGTAGAATTCGTCGGCGTTCATATCGAGGATCTTCTTGAAGATCTCGATCTGCTTGGCGCCGTCGGCGGTCGCGCGCACCTGATTGTAGAGGTCGACCATGGTCTGGGCCGCCTTCGGCGGTTCGACCGCGTTCGGGTCGTCCTTCTTCGCGTACCAGGCCTGCCAGCCGCGCGCGAACAGGCTGTTGGAGTCGTTCGGCACGAAGTAGCGGGCATCGAGCAGCGCCGCCTGGCCGGTCGAGCCGCCGAAGCGGTGGGCCGTGGCATCGTAGTCGAAGCCGCGGCGCACCGCGATCTCCCAGAGCGAGCGGTCGATCGAGCGGATCTGCGCGTCGATCCCGATCTCCTTCCACATCGGCACGATGAGCTGGAACATGTCGAGGAAGGTCTGACGGGCGTTGTCGATCTGGAACACGATCGTCACCGGCCGGCCCTGCGCATCCAGGCGGATGCCGTCGGCGTTCTTCTTCGGGATGATCTTGTCGAGGATCTCGTTCGCCTTCTTCGGATCGTACTCGGTGAACTGCTTGGCAAGCCGCTCGTTGTAGAGGGAGTCGCCCGGCAGGATCGACGGCTGGGCCGGCTCGCCCTCGCCGACGAACACCGCGTCGATCAGCGCCTGGCGGTTGATCCCGTAGGACAGCGCGATGCGGAAGTCCTTGTTGCCGTAGAGGTCGCGTTTGACCTTGTCCGGATGGGTCAGGTTGAGCTGGATCACCATCTGGTTCGGCTCGGTCGGCAGCAGATCGTAGAACTTGTAGCCGCCGGCCTTCTGGTTATCGAACAGCACCGACTTGTTGTTGGGCGTGGCGGTGTACTGGTCGATCATATCGATCTCGCCCTGCATCACCTTCAGCAGCAGCACCTGCTCGTCGGTGGCGAGCGTGTAGTTGACGTGATCGAAGTAGGGGAGCTGGTTCCCGTCCGGATCGACCTTCCAGTAGTAGGGGTTGCGCTCGGCCACCACCTGCGTGGTGCTCTGTCCCATCGGCACCTTCACCTTCCAGGCGGTCAGCACCGGCGCGTCGGGGTTCCTGAACCAGTTGTCGATGAGCGCGACGCCGCCCTTCTGCTCGAACATCTGTGGCCAGCCGGTCATGCCGGCGGCTTTGGCGTTCTTGTCGGCGTCCGGATTGTACTTCTGGTGAAACTGCTTGAAGTAGTGCGCCGGGAAGCGCGTCATCTGCTCGTTGTTGCCCCAGGCAATGTTCTGGAGGAAGAAGCCGTTCGGCGCGGCGAACGTCACCTTGAAGGTGAAGTCGTCGATCTTGGTGAAGACCGCCTTCTTGCCGCCGGCCTGCAGCCAGTTCGGCGCCTGCATCTTGATGTCGGGGTCCATGAAGACGTTGTCGTACCAGAACATCACGTCGTCGGC
>CAZYGO010000253.1:0-3928 GCA_964647455.1 uncultured Rhizobium sp. | reverse complement strand
TGCCGGGATCGCGACCGGATCGAAGGGACCGGCCGGGCCCTTCACCGGCGCCGGCATCTGGAAGCCGCCGCGGCCGCGCCCGGCGGGCGGGGCGCCGGGCGGCGGCGCGGGCTGCGCCAGCACGGGCGTGACAAGGACGGCGCCAAGCAGAATGGCGGATAGCGAACGCATCATGTTTGAACTTCTCCTGGAAATGACAATCAGAAATGGAACTTGGCGAGACCGGCCATGGCGCAGGTGTCGTCGTCAACCTGGCCGGTGGGACCGGAAACGGAAATCGCGCCGATCATCACGCCGTTCTTCATGATCGGCTGGCCGCCGCCATACTGGATCAGCTGCGGATCGCCCTCGATCGGCTGGCCGGGCGTGAGCTTGGCGGTCTTGCCGAAGGCGGCGGAGGACATGCCCTTCTTCAGCACCGTATAGGCCTTCATGCGCATGTAATCGAAGGAGTTGGTGCGGGCGCCGTCGGCCGAGAGCAGGACCTTGGGCAGGCCGTTGAGATCGACGATCTCCACCGTCGCCGCCGAAGGCCGCGGCAGCTTGAGGCAGGTCTCGATCGCGGCCTGGGCGGCGGCCAGCGCCTGGTCCATGGGAATCTGCTTGTCGGCCGCAAGGGCGGGCGGCGCCGGCGGCATCGGCGCCTGGGCGAAGGCGGGGGTGACGAGAGCGCTGAACAGCAGCGCGGCGGCTAGGCGCGTCATGGAATCTCCCAAGTCTTGTTGTGCGGCGGACGCTAGCATGACGCCCGGCCCTTGGGGAGACGGCGGCCTCAGTGCAGGTTGGTCGCCAGATAGGCCGGGCCCGATAGCGGCGAGAACAGGTTCATCGCGTCCCAGAACAGGGTCGTGTCCACCCGGATGGTGTCGCCGGGACGGATCAGCAGTGGCTGGGCGGTGGAAACCTCTTCTTCCCGCGTCTCGCCCTCGTGGCGGACATAGACCATGCTTTCGCGCGCCTGGGGGGTGAAGCCACCGGCCAGGCCGATGGCGTTCAGCATCGTCATGTTGTTGATGTAGGCATACTGGCCGGGCTTCTGCACCTGGCCGACGACATAGACCGGCCGGTAGGTGACGATCTCGACATTGATACGCGGGCTCTTGAGATAGTTGGGCACCAGCGCGTTGTAGATCGCCGCTTCCGCGCCCTGCTGGGTATAGCCGCCGACATGCACCATCCCCGCCAGCGGCACGCGGACATTGCCGTTGCCGTCGAGCTGCAGCTCGCCGGACAGATCGGTCTCGCCGAACACGGTCAGGCGCATCTTGTCGCCCGGCCCCAGCGTGTAGCCGCCTTCGACCGTCTGGCCGCCCGGCGCGGCGGCGGCGCGGGACGCGGCATATGGCGAGGCGATCAGATTGTTGCCGGGCGCCATCGCCACCGGCGTCATGCCCGAAGGCGCGGGCTGGGTCGGCGCGGCGGCGTATTGCGGCTGGGCGTATTGCGGGGCGGAGGGCTGGCCATAGCCCTGCTGGGCCGGGGTGTAGGGCAGCGCATATTGCGGCGGCGCCGCATATTGGGGCTGGGCATAGGCCGGCTGCGGATAGGACTGCGGCGCCGGGCCATAGGGCGTGCCGGTCGGCTGGGCCTGGACGGAATAGGACGGCGGAGCGGCCGGTTCGCCCGCGCCACCATAATAACCGGGCACACCGCCATAGGCCTGGGCGCCGGTGTTGGCGGTCTGCAGGTTCTGCGGCATCAGGTTCGAGGCGCCGAGCGGCGTGACGTATTGCCCGGTCGCCGCGCCCTGCCCGCTGACACCGGCATAGGGATCGCCGGGGCCGTTGATGGTGGGACGGGCGACGCCACTGTTGGAATAGGGATTGGAATAGGCGCTGCTGGGCTGGGTCAGCACCGCATTGCCCGTCATCTGGGCCTGTTGTGCCGCCTGCAGCGATTGCATGCCGCTAACGCCGCCGCCCACCATCTGCGCCTGGACCGCGCAAGGCAGCAGGACGCAGGCAAGCGCGAGGCGGCGCAGGGTGCAGCTCCGGATCATGCCTCAAGGATAGGGCTGGATAGTTAACGATTCCTTGGCCGCGCCCTTCCCCCGCGGGAGCCGGATGCGCCCTATCCCGTTATGCGTTCATCGGAAAATCGCCAAATTGGGCATGGCGCGCGGGCGTGGTAGCCTTGGGGGAATTCAACCGGAGGCCGTCATGAGAATTTCGCGCCTGCTGCCCCTGCTGCTTCTGGCCGCCGCCACGCCGGTGCTGGCCCAGGGCGCCAAAGCGCCCAGCCTGGCGGCGCGCGTCGAGGCGCTGGAGAAGGACAATGTCCAGCTGCGCGCCCAGGTGGAGCGGCTGCAAAAGCTGCTGACCCAGACAAGGCTGGAAATGATCGGCGCCCAGGGCTCCAGCCTTGCCGCCACCAGCAGCCTGGCGGCGCAGACCTCGGGCGCGCTGACCCAGCCGCAGAGCCTGGCGGCGCAGCAGGCCCAGACCAACGCCGCCCTGCAGAACCAGGCGACGCAGCAGCAGCTCAACAATTTGCAACTGCAGCAGCAGATGATGCAGGACCGCCAGCGCGAGCAGCAATTGTTCCAGCCGCAGCCTTTCGGCGCGCAGCCCTGAGCGCATGATGCCAAGACTCTTCGCGGTCTATCTGGGCGGGCGGGCGCCGCGCGCCGCCATCGAACTGCATGACATGGTGTTCGTCGCCGGCGAGACCATCGAGGACTGCTATGAACAGATCCTCGACAAATGGTTCGGCACGCCGGGTCGGGTGCATATCGACTCCATCCTGGAGCTCGACATCGTGGATGGCTGGAAGATCGAACTGACGCAGGCGGCCCCGGCGCAGAAGGAGAAATTGTTCTTCGTCAATCTCGGCGCCTATAACGGCAGCGAGTTCACCGAGCTTCATGCCGTCAGCTTCCATGTCTGCAGCGAGGCGCCGCAGGCCAAGGCGGCGGCGCTGGCGCGGCATTTCACCAGCGGCGTCACCGAACCGCACAGGGACGACCTGGTGGACGTGGATGACTGCCTGGCGATCGAGGGCGCGGGCGGATGGCGCATCGCCCTCACCCGCACCAATGCGGTATCGGCGCAGAGGCCGAGCAACGCCTATCACGCGATCCCCAAGCCGGTGGTGGCGGCGTGGCTGGCGGGGAAATAGCTTCTCTTGTCATTCCCGGCCAAGCGTCAATGACAAGAACTCAGCTCGCACCTAAACCAGCCGGCTCCGTTTCATCGCCGCGGCGATGAAGGAGGTGAAGAGCGGATGCGGCTCCAGCGGCCGCGATTTCAGCTCGGGATGGAACTGGACACCAATGAACCAGGGATGGGCCGGGATTTCCATGATCTCCGGCAGCCGCCCGTCCGGCGACCAGCCCGACACTTCCATGCCGTGTTTGGCCAGCTGTTTGGCGTAATTGGTGTTCACTTCATAGCGGTGGCGATGGCGCTCGCTGATGGTGGTGGTGCCATAGACTTCCGCCACCCGTGAGCCCGGAGTCAGGGTGGCGTCATAGGCGCCCAGGCGCATGGTGCCGCCCAGATTGCCGTCCGCCGCCCGGGTCTCGACCTCGTTGCCCTTCACCCATTCGGTCATCAGGCCGATGACGGGATGCTTCGGTGTGCCGATCTCGGTGGTGCCGGCCCCTTCCAGCCCCGCCAGGTCGCGCGCCGCCTCGATCACCGCCATGTGCAGGCCGTAGCAGATGCCGAAGAAGGGCACCTGCTTTTCGCGGGCGAACTTCACCGCGCCGATCTTGCCCTCGGTGCCGCGCTCGCCGAAGCCGCCCGGCACGAGAATGCCGTTGACGTTTTCGAGGAAGCTCGCAGCGTCGTCGCGCTCGAAGATTTCGCTGTCGATCCAGTCCATCTTCACGCGCACATTGTTGGCAAGCCCGCCATGCACAAGCGCCTCGGAGAGCGACTTATAGGAATCCTTCACCTGCATATATTTGCCGACAACGGCGATCCTC
>CAZYGO010000252.1:0-5904 GCA_964647455.1 uncultured Rhizobium sp. | reverse complement strand
CGGGGTCTATACCACCGACCCGCGCATCGTCCCCAAGGCGCGGCGGCTGCCCAGGATCGCCTTCGAGGAAATGCTGGAAATGGCCTCGCTGGGCGCCAAGGTGCTGCAGACCCGCTCGGTCGAGATCGCCATGCTGCACCGGGTACCGACCCGCGTGCTCTCCACCTTCACGCCCGATGTGGGCGGCACCCTGCTTTGCGACGAGGAAGACATCGTGGAAAAGAAACCTGTCACCGGCATCGCCTATAGCCGCGACGAAGCCAAGATCACCCTGCACAAGGTCCCGGACCGCCCCGGCGTCGCCTCCGCCATTTTCGGGCCGTTGGCCGATGCCGGCGTCAATGTCGACATGATCGTGCAGAACGTCTCGGAGGACGGCAAGAAGACCGACCTCACCTTCACCTGCACCCGTGGCGAGCTCACCAAGGCCCTGGCCGCGATCGAGAAGCACGCCGCCGAGATCGGCTATCGCGACATCACCCATGACGCCGCCGTCGCCAAGGTCTCGATCATCGGCATCGGCATGCGCGCCCATCCCGGTGTCGCCCAGACCATGTTCCGCACCCTGTCGGAGAAGGGGATCAACATCCAGGTGATCTCGACCTCCGAGATCAAGGTCTCCGTCCTGATCGCCGAGGAATATGTTGAACTGGCGGTGCGGGCGCTGCACTCGGCCTACGAGCTGGACGCGGCGTAAGCACTGCTTGCCATGGTCCCCAAAAGCGGGCCCCCAAGTGGTAGCGACGGGAAGATTGCCGGGAATTCGCGAAATTTCTACGAGAGGGTGACGGCGTCACCTGGATGGCCCACACTTGGCGGGCCATGACAATTTGGGCTGATTCCGAGGAAGTGAACTGATGTCCACCGCCGGTGGTCCGCGACTCCTACTACGCCGCCTGCGCGAGATCATGGCGGAGCAGACATCCGCCCAGACCCGGCTCGACAAGCTGGTCTCGGTCATCGCCGCCAACATGGTGGCGGAGGTCTGCTCCATCTATCTGCGCCGCGCCGGCAAAGTGCTGGAGCTCTTCGCAACGGAAGGCCTCAGGCCGGACGCCGTCCACAAGACGCGGCTGAAGGAAGGCGAGGGCCTGGTTGGCCTGGTGGCGGAAACGGCGGAGGCGGTGAACCTTTCCGACGCTCCGTCCGACCCGCATTTCTCCTACCGGCCGGAAACCGGCGAAGACCCCTACAAGACCTTCCTGGGCGTTCCCATCGTGCGCGGCGGCCAGGTCTTCGGCGTGCTGGCGATCCAGAACCGCGCCGAGCGTCTTTATGCCGAGGAGGAAGTCGAGGCGCTGCAGACCGTCGCCATGGTGCTGGCCGAGGTGGTGGCGCAGGGCGGCTTCTTCAACATTGCCGAACTGGACGAACCCGAATTGCGGGTTGACCGGCCGCGCAAATTCGTCGGCGAGGGCTTGTCGGAAGGTGTCGCCGTCGGGCCGGTGGTGCTGCACGAGCCGCGTGTCAAGGTCGAGCGCATGATCGCCGACAATCCGGCCGAGGAGTTGCAGCGGCTGGAAGCCGCCATCGGTCTGCTGCGCGATTCCGTGGACGGGATGCTGTCATCCAGCGAACTCGACCTGACCGGCGAGGGCCGCGAGGTGATCGAGGCCTATCGGCTCTTCGCCTATGACCAGGGCTGGCGCCAGCGCATGCGCGACGCGGTGCGCACCGGCCTGACGGCGGAAGCGGCGGTCGAGCGCGTGCAGGACGAGACGCGCCTTAGGGTGCAGCGCCTGGGCGATCCGATCCTGCGCGAGCGTGCGCATGACCTTGATGACCTGGCCCGCCGCCTGTTGCGCCATCTCTCCGGCGACGGCGGCGAACAGCATGTTCCCCAGGGCGCGGTGCTGGTGGCGCGCGGCATGGGGCCGGCCGAACTGCTGGATTATGGCCGCGATACGCTGAGCGCCCTGGTGCTGGAAGAGGCCGCCGTCACCTCCCATGTCGCCATTGTCGCCCGCTCCATGGGCTTGCCGCTGGTCGCATCGCTGGAAGGCATCGCCGACGCCACCCGGCCGGGCAACCTGATCGCGGTGGACGGCGAAACCGGCGAGGTGCATCTGCGCCCGGCGAGCGAGATCATCAAGGCCTTCGAGGAAAAGCGCGCCATGCTGGCCCAGGTCGCCGCCCGCTTCGCGGCCGTGCGCGACCTGCCCGCCGTCACCCGCGACGGCGTGCCGATCAAGCTGATGATGAATGCGGGCCTGGAATTCGACATGCCGCAACTCGCCAAGTCGGGCGCCGACGGCATCGGCCTGTTCCGCACCGAGCTGCAATTCATGATCGGCGAAACCATGCCGCGGCTGGCCGACCAGACCGGCTTCTACCGCAAGATCATCGACGCGGCGGGTGACAAGCCCGTGGTCTTCCGCACGCTCGACCTTGGCGGCGACAAGGTGCTGCCCTATGCCCGCTGGGAGCGGGAGGAAAATCCGGCCCTGGGCTGGCGCGCCATCCGCATCGCGCTCGATCGCCCGGCGTTGCTGCGCTACCAGGTGCGCGCCCTCATCACCGCCTCGGTGGGCAAGACGCTGCGCATCCTGCTGCCGATGGTGTCGGATGTGGACGAGTTCAACCGCGGCCGCGCCCTGATTGACCGCGAGCTGGAACGGGCGCGGCTGCTGGGACGGGAACGTCCGACCCAGGTGCTGGTCGGCGCGATGCTGGAAGTGCCGGCGCTGGCCTTCATGCTGCCCCAGCTGATGCGCTCCGCCGATTTTGTCTCCATTGGCTCCAACGATCTGCTCAGCCTGGCCTTCGCGGTGGACCGCACCAATCCGCGCGTCGCCCGCCGCTATGACAATCTCAATCCGGCCTCGCTCACCCTGATCCGGTTGATCGTGCAGAGTTCGGCCGAGAATTCGGGCGAACTGTCGCTGTGCGGCGAGATGGCGGGCCGTCCCCTGGACGCCATGGCGCTGCTGGGGCTGGGCCTTCGCACCCTCTCCATGTCGCCGGGCCAGATCGGGCCGATCAAGATGATGATCCGGTCCCTGCATCTGGGCGAGGTGTCGGCCTTTGTGGACCGGCTGTGCAGCCGCACCGACCATTCCCTGCGCACCCGCCTGGCCGCCTTCGCCGCCGAGCGTGGAATTGTCCTCAAATAGCTGGAAACACGAACCTTTTGCGACCGCGAGATTTCCTGGTTGTTCCTGGGGACGGTTTTCGATTACACTAGTTTGGACAAGGATTTAGCGCGATTTCGCGCCTCCCGGCGGCAGCATGACAAAGTTCACCCAGATGGCGGCCAATGAGGATGACGGCGCAAGCCGCCGCCGCATTCATCTGCGCGAGATTTCGGGCGACAGCGAAAGCCCGCTGGAAACGGTGGGGCAGGACCTGCGTGCAGCCCGCATCCGCCGCGGCGATGACCTGGCCGCGGTTTCCCGCGCCCTGAAGATTCGCAAGGACCATCTGGATGCGCTGGAAGGCGACCGACTGGATGACCTGCCGGGCAAGACCTATGCAATCGGCTTTGTGCGCTCCTATGCCCGTCATCTTGGCCTTGACGCCAATGCGCTGGTGGAACGTTTCAAGGCGGAGATCTCCGGGCGCGGCGACGACCAGGCGCTTCAGGCCGCCACCCTGCACGATGATGATGCGCGCCGTCTGCCGCAGGGCTGGCGCATCCTGGCCGGCGTCATTGCCATCGCGCTGATTTGGGGCGTCTGGCACATCTTCTTTTCCGCCCGCGATACGCTTCCGCCCGTGCCGCCGCCGCCATCGCTGACGCCGCCGGTGGCGCGCATTGAAGCCCCCAAGCCGGCGTCCGCACCGGTGCCTGCCGATTCTGGGCCTTCAGTGACGGCGCCGTTGCCGGCCGCGCCATCCCAGCAGGCCGCGCCGCAAGCCCCGCCGCAGGCCGCTCCGTCCCGGCCGAACGTGGCCGCGCTGGCGACCTCGACCCAGGCCGCGGCAGTGCCAGCCGTGCCGCCGTCGCCGCAATCGGGCCAGATCTTCGGCCAGCAGAACCGTGAGGGCGCCCGTGTCATGCTGCGCGCACGGGGGGTGACCCGCGTTACCGTGAAGGGGGCCGACGGCCGGCTTTATATCAACCGCGACCTGGCTCCCGGCGAGGTCTATTATGTGCCGAATCTTCCCGGTCTTTCCCTGGCCGTGGCCAATGCCGGCGCGCTGGAAGCCAGCGTGGACGGCAGGCCGCTGGGCCGGATCGGGCAGGAGAGCCAGGTGCTGGGCAAGGTCTCGCTCGATCCCCAGTCCCTGAGCGACCGCTTTAACGGCCGCTGAACCGCCAAGCAAAGGATCGTCATGAGTATTCGCGCTTATCGCGACATTCACCGGCGCAAATCGCGCCAGATCATGGTCGGCAAGGTGCCGGTCGGTGGCGACGCCCCGATCACGGTTCAGACCATGACCAACACGATCACCGGCGATGCCCGCGCCACCATCGACCAGATACGCGCCATCGAGGATGCCGGCGCCGACATCGTGCGCGTCTCCTGCCCGGACGAAGATGCCACCAAGGCGATGAAGGCGATCACCACCGCCGCCCGCATTCCGGTCGTGGCCGATATCCATTTCCACTACAAGCGCGCCATCGAGGCGGCGGTGAACGGCGCCGCCTGCCTGCGCATCAATCCCGGCAATATCGGCTCGCCGCAGCGTGTGCGCGAAGTGGTGCAGGCCGCCAAGGACCATGGCTGTTCCATGCGCATCGGCGTCAATGCCGGATCGCTGGAGGCGGACCTGCTGGAAAAATATGGTGAGCCGTGCCCCGAGGCGATGGTCGAGAGCGCGCTGAACCACGCCAAGATTCTCGATGACCTGGATTTCCGCGAATACAAGATTTCGGTAAAGGCGTCCGACCCCTTCCTGGCGGTCGCCGCCTACCAGGCGCTGAGCGAGGCGATCGACTGCCCCCTCCATGTCGGCATCACCGAGGCCGGCGGCATGATTTCCGGCACGGTCAAATCCTCCCTCGGCATGGGCCTGCTCTTGTGGAGCGGCATCGGCGACACCATCCGCGTCTCGCTGTCGGCCGATCCGGTGGAAGAGGTGCGGGTGGGCTTTGATATCCTCAAGTCGCTCAACTTGCGCCATCGCGGCGTCAACATCGTCAGCTGCCCGTCCTGCGCGCGGCAGGGCTTCAACGTCATCGACACGGTGAAGGTGCTGGAAGAGCGGCTGAAGCATATCGCCACGCCGATGTCGCTCTCGATCATCGGCTGCGTCGTCAACGGCCCGGGCGAGGCGCGCGAGACCGATATCGGCTTCACCGGCGGCGGCGCCGGCAAGGGCCATGGTCAGATCTATCTCAATGGCGAGCCCAGCTATCGCATCGACAATGGCGACCTCGTCGAGCACATCGTCAAGCTGTGCGAGGACAAGGCTGCGGCGATCGAAGCGACGCGCAACGGCCAGCCGCTGGAAGCGGCTCAGTAGGTGAGGAGCGGTTCGCGTTAGCGAACGAATTGGTCCGGTGGACCAATTCGAGCGACGAACGCCCCGAGCTTGAGCGAGGGGCAGTCCGGTTCAAGCTATAATGTCAGGCAAATGATTCCCCCTGCAAAACTTGATCGACTGCTGGACCGCTTCGCCGCCATCGAGGCGGAGATGGCGTCCGGCGCCACGGGCGAGGCTTTCGTGAAGCTCAGCCGGGAACATGCCGAACTGGCGCCGGTGATCGAGCCGGCGCGGGCCTATCGCCAGGCCCAGGTCCGGCTGGGCGACGCCGAGGCCCTGATCGCCGACACTTCCGTCGAAAGCGAGATCCGCAGCATGGCGGAGGAGGAGCGGGCCGAGCTCAGGGCCGAACTGGAAAAACTCGACCATGATTTGCGCCTGGCGCTGCTGCCGCGCGATGCCGCCGACGATTCAAGCGCCATCGTGGAAATCCGCGCCGGCTCCGGCGGCGACGATGCGGCGCTGTTCGCCGCC
>CAZYGO010000251.1:0-9868 GCA_964647455.1 uncultured Rhizobium sp. | reverse complement strand
CACTTTCTCCAACGCGGCGGCGAAGAAATAGTCGTGGATGGAAAACTTGTAACTGTTGAAGCGCGGGTCGTGAACGGTGTAATCACCAAACGGGACATTGGAAATGGAGAGGTCGTAAAAGCCGTCGGCGAGTTTCGTCTGCTCAAACGGCTGCGCGCGAATGTCCGTGTCGGGATAAAGCGCTTTGGCGATGCGAGCGGTCAACGGATCAATTTCAATGCCGGTGACAGTCGAGCGACGGAGCATTTCGTCGGGCATGAGGCCAATGAAGTGGCCGATGCCGCACGCGGGTTCAAGCACGCGACCACCCTTGAAGCCGAACCGTTCGGCGGCATGATACATCGCGTTAATGACGTTGGGCGCGGTGTAATGGGCGTTGAGTGTGGTCGCGCGGGCGGAACGATGTTCCTCGTCAGAAAGCAGTTCAGAAAGCTGGATTTGCTCCTTGCGCCAGTCCGTGCTGTCCACGTCGAACACCTGGGGCATCGCGCCCCAGCCCACGTATTTCACAAGCGCGGATTTTTCCTCGTTCGTGGCGGGGCGTTCCTCGGCGTCCAGCGTCCGCAGTATTTTGATCGCCTTGAGATTCTGCTGAAACTTCTGCTTCGGTCCGCCTTCACCGAGACGGTCGGCTTCGGTGATGCGATGGTTGTTGAGATTCTTCGGCGGTTCTTCCTGATGCCGTTTGGCTATTCTTCGGGCGGGAGCAGAATGTATTTCTCCCTCACCATTTCCCAAGCCTGGTCGTGCGCTTGTTGCGCCGTTGATCCCCGTTGCATCAAATCCGTTCGCAGCGTGGCCATTTCGTCCTTCGTCTTTTCCTCCGCCTCCAGAAGCATCTGGTGGAGGCGTCCCGTTTGTTCCAGTTCGCGCACCATCTTCGGACGGTGTTCGCGCCAGTGTTTCTCGGCCATCCGGCCGTATTGTGTCAACGGTGTCATGTGTCGGCCTTTGTGTTGAGAAAAGGTCAAGCTGCTCGTCTGAACTCGGATTGTTTCGCTGGGCGGCCATGAGACTTTCCTATTTTTTCGCGGGTTGAGCAAGAGGCGCTTTGGTTCGAGGGCGACGATTCGGACAGGACCGCCGGGTCACGATCTTCACATCCAAACCCACCATCTTACCGTTCAGTTGCCGTTTCTCCGGGAACAAGTCTCCTTCTTTCACGCCAAAGACCTCGGCGAAACACTCAATCTGTTTGTCAGTCACAACACAGCGTTGAGTTTCGATGTTGGCGAGAATGTCGCGGGTCATATAGCGTCCACGCAATTGCATTTTCCCCACAAGCTCGTCCTGCGTCCAACCGCGCTGATAACGAAACTTTGCGACGTTTTGGCCGATAACATTTTCGTCGCGGTGCATACACACCTCCAAGAATCATGGGTCGGGCTTCATGGGTGTGAACAACAGGAAGGCCCAGGCAGTGTGAACCCAACCAGTGTTGCGTGATGGTTGGGTTAGGGGTCGGGTTGTTCCTCGAACAGCGGTGATTCTGGATCAGGCTCGCGGCGTGGCGCATCGCCCAACGGGAGAATCACGACCGGAACGTCATGCACCGGACGTTTGCGGCGGCGCACAACAATCCAGGCGATGATGAGGAGACACAGAAAGACGAACCCGACGAAAAGATAGTCCCCCTGTTCTTGAATCAAACGATCCAAGAACTTGGTCACACGCGCAACGTAAGAAACCGGGTGTTCCATACCATTCTGCGAGGGCTATTCGATTCCTTGCAGCAACTTGGCAACCAAAGAAGCAAGTTCCATGCTAGGAGAAGCTTGCGAGTAATATGCACTCAGGAAACACATTTCGCAACATCTCTCCATGATAATAAGAGTCACGAACGCCCCACCTTGTTCCCGGCCTGGACTCGATTCGGCAAAGTCCAAACCGGGAGTGGTGGTCGTCTATGCTGTGACAGCCTCCCCTTTGGTTTGCTGTTGGCCTTGCACACGGGCAACCGCGCGCCTCGCCGTGCGGCCGATTTGGGCGATGACGCCCTCCTTCTGGTCTTCCGGCAGGTCCTTCACAAGAAGGTCATAAGCCCGTTTCAATTCGGGATTGCGATTGATCTGTTTTAGGACACCTTCACGGATGCGCTGCTGACGGTCGAGTTCGCGCACTTCGTTCAGGACAACCGAGCGTTCGAGCCGCTCGCGGGGCATGGCTTGGACGTAGTTCCAATACTTCGGGTTTTCTTTGATGTAGGCATCAATCTTAGCATCCACTTCCGGGTTGCTCCGAAAAGTGGGCGTGTCTGACGGGGCGGCATTGCCGCTGGCGCTCGATGGCGGGGATGGTTTCAGTTTACTCATAACTATTTGTTTGTTGTTGTTGCGCGGCATTTGCCGTGTTCGCCGAAGCAAGGCGGTGAATCTGCCCGGCTTCAGCAAAGTGTGTTCATGGTTTGGGCGCGTCGGGTGGATCGGGAACGAACGCGGGAAGGTCATTCGTCTGTGGCGACGGCGCGGTTGAAAGTTTCTCAAGCTCCTTCCCAAAATCCGCGACGCGCTGCTCGGTGGTGGCGACCCGTGCGCCGAGAAGCGCGTTGTTCCGGGCGACGGTTTTCATTTGGGAGAAAATGTTCTGCAATTCTTCGTAAGAACGAGAAAGCCGCACGGCCTCCGACATCACGCGCTCGGTCGTCTCGCGCTGCCGATTCATCTCGGCGGTCACGGCATCATTCGCAAGCGGTGGGGCGAACGCCGCGTCGGGTGGCGGATTCAACAGATTGACCGTCTGCGCCGAACCTGGGTGCAAGTTCCAGCGCGCGGAAGATTCGATGCGATAGACCGGGTGCTGCTCGTTCATCGTATCGGGATGATTCGGGTCAACGAAGCGCCCGATGTAGTAGGCGCGAACCACTTCCGAATACCGCACGGCTTCGACCGGCTCGACGGCTGCGGGCGGCGTGGGACGGACGACGAGCTGTGGGCGCGAAGCGCACGAAGCGACGAACACGAGCGGGATGAGTGCGAGATATTTCATGGCTGAAACGGGGGTGTTGAGGGTGATTTAGTAAAAGCTGGCGGGAGCGCGGACTTGTCTTCCTCTGCCAGCGTCTTGGCTGAACCGGCAATTGTGGCATCGGCACGGTCAATAGTTTGGATGACATAAAGGTAGAATTGCTTCCCGCTCGGCACGCGGACATAAAATCCGTCCTTCTGAATCGCGTCGTAAATCCGTTGCGCGTAAATCGAGAGGACTTTTTGTGCGCCCTCAAACGGCGCATTGGCGAGCGAAGGGCTATTGATCGGGCCAAAGACAGTTTGTTGCTTTTCGGTCAACGCCCCGGCTGCCCCGGAAAGAAATGTCGCGGCGAAAAGTTTTATGTCCGCCATGTCATCGGACTTGATGATTCGTCCGCGCAATCCGGCGCTGCCGTCCGTGACGCCCCAGCCTTCCTGATCATCCGAAAACTCGCGGTCGAGTGCGAGAGCCTTCAATTGAAGCTCCTCGCCTGTCTGCCAAACGAGCGTCCAACTGTTGCCGCTAGAAATTCGTTCGCGATGGCGGTCAGTCGCCGCCGTGCCGTGAACTTCCGTGCCTGCTGGAATCACCAACCTGCCTGCGTGATAAATGTTCTCGGTGACAAGACCGACGATGGGCGTCTGAATCGAAGCCGAATCAACGGTGATGACAGTCTCACAAGGAATGAGCCGGCCAAACGGTGCGTAAGTGGAACTCACCGACTTTGGCTCGACAACACCAACGGTGCTGTCGCCAAACAGACTGATAGGCGCGAGCGGCGCGGGCGTGGTTTCTTGCGGACGGCGCTCGATGGGAACTTTCGGGGCTTGATTAGTCACCGGCAGCGGTTGCGGCTCTGGCTTCGGTGTCGGCGGGTAAAACGGTGTCATCGGTCGCACCACCGTTTGCACCACCTGCGGCTTGTCCGTCATGTTCGTCTGCGAGCGAGAGACACGAACATCCATGTCGTCATTGCCTGACTTGCCACGCAGCGCGCTGAACACCAACAGTCCGCCGCCAAACAACGCCACGAACAAAACCAGCTTGCCGCTCTTGGTTTTGAAGAAGTTGAGGAAGTCGCGCGGTTTCATGGCTGGCCTTTGGGAGAACGGATTGGTTTCACTGGAACAACGGGCGCGTTGGTAACAGCGGCAACGGGGGGCGGCGGTGAAGTTCGCGTGACGAGGACCGTGAATTCATTTTTCAACGACAACTCATTCCGCCCCCCGTCCGGCGTTCCAGTGACGGCAAAATAAACCGTGCTGGCGGCGCATGGTGGCAGCACGCCCGGCGCGTCGCTAATGGACTGGTAGTATAGCCGATTGCCGACGCGCACGACGAAACTCTCCGGCAGATAACGAATCTCGTTGTCTGATTTGTTCCGCAACGTAACGTGGAAAACGAGTGTGTCCTCGGCGTTGAAACGAAACACTTCTTCGACACGGATTTCGTAGTCGTTGAGGTCGGTCACTTGCGGTTCATCCCCAAACGTTCTGGCTTCAGCATCGGCGACCGCCTCTGCGTGTTGTTTCTTCAGTAGTTGAAACGCCTTCGCCTTGTCCAGCAACGCGAGCAATCGTGCTGGTGTAACGAGCGGCGCGGGCTGCACCGTTTCCGCTGCGGATTGATCTTCGAGATTGAGCGCAAGAACCGGCGTATCGCTCTCAACAATTTCAAAAACGTAGGTGCGCTTGTTCCATCGAATGTTGAGATTCGTTGCCGCCTTGCGGGCGAGCGCACGGACGGACACGAACGATGAGCCTTTCGTATGCGCGAGTTGGAACTGTCCTGGCGTCTTTCCGTCGGCGGTCACACCCACGGCATCAATCGCGCTGATTGGGCCGGGAAAACTGATGGTCGTGACGTGGTTCGTCGCGACGGGCACGGTGACAACCACGCGCTCGTCGAGCGTGACACGCTGAATGGAATCTGGCAGTTCAGCGAACGCGACGGTCGCAGCCAGCAAGATGAGGAGACTAATTGGTGATTTCATATTTGAAGTCGCCGACAGCGGTGGGGAAACGACCGTTGGCAGCCATGTTGGGATTGCGGATAAGACGGAGACTCAATTTGAAGTTGAACGCCTCGTTGAACGCCTTTTCCTGAAAAATGCCAGTGCGAATGACCTGGCCGGAAACTGTGGCGAGAATTTCGTTATCGCGCGTGGCGAGAATGTCTATCTTCGCAATCTCCGGTTTCTGGTGAAGTTGCTTCGCTCGAAACTCAACCGCCTCGCGCGTGCGTTGGTCCTGCGCTTTTTGCAGCGCGGATTTCAGAAACATCTGTCGCAATAAATCGGGATGGTCGAAATCCTTCGGGTTGCGTTCGAGGAAAGTAACAGCGGCGAGTTCAGCCTGTTGGACGTGCAAATCTTTCGCTTCCGAAAACTGTAGCAGTGGGCTGATGTAATAGGTCTGTGACGGATCAATGATGACAACCCGCTCGCGCTGTTTGAACTGATTGATGATGTGGTAGCGGTCCAGCGCGGCCACCGCCGTGACAGCGACGGCGACGAAAAACCAGAACCACGGCAGACGATCACGTTGCGCGAAAAGCTGCGTCGGGTCAAAACGCTTGCGTGCGACGCGAGGCGTCGAACCGTTGCCGGTCGGGGTTTCACGAGGTTGGAGTTCAGTGGTTTCCATAAATGTCAGTAGTAGTTGCCTTTGCCTTTGGCGATGAGTTCCCGGACGGATTTGTCGCCGGTGATGTCGTCGCCTGGTCGCCCGCGAGCGGAGCGCGGCGGCAGGCCAGAACCAGCGATGATGATTGCGCCGGCGCTGCCGTGTCCGCCTGCCGTCGAGAGCGTGCTCAAAACTGCCGCCATGCCCGCCGCGCCAATCGTGGCGAATGGAACGCCAGTCGTGGACGCGACGGCGGCTGCGCCTGCGGTGGTGGCGGCAGTTTGGAAAAAGCTGCTGGCTGCTCCGGCCAAAAGCTGTCCGCCCGCAAGCGCGCCGTGAGCGAGAACTTTTTGAATGACAATGGGCGCAGCGATGGTGCTGAAAACAATCCAGAAGGCGACCACGACAACGCCAACAGTGGCTTGCAGGGAGTAAATCGTCGCGGTCGGGTCAATGTATTTGAACGTGGGGTCAGTCATGAAATCCAGAATGCCTTGGGTGATGAGTGCGGCCACGGCCCAGCCGAGCGGCCAGAGCAAAACACCGACGATGTTCATCAGGTAGCGACTGCCAACGGAGCGAAGCGGACGAATTGCCATGAAGCCGATGAGCAGCGGCGAGAGAGCGTAGCTGGAAAACAAAATGAACTTCTGAATGATGTAGGCCCAGAACACGAGCAACGATGCGAACTCACCGACGAGCCAGAGAACGCCGGAGATAAGAATTTCAACGGTGAATCCGCTCAAGTCGCCCAAGATGTCCCACCACGAATGATCGCTGCCGGTGTCGCGTTTGACGACGAGGAGTTGGTTGTATTGGTCTTGCACGTTGCTTGGGTCAACGCCGAGGCCATTCAGGATGGATGTTTGCACGAGCGATTGAACCTGATTGCCCCACTGCGGCAGCATCACCAGCAATGCTGTCAACACGAACAGCCGGACCATGTGCAGCATGAGCGTCTTGCCGGTGAATCCGTGGACGACGAGCATGATCGTCCCGACGATGAACAACATGAAAGCGACGATGCGCAGCAACTCGTGCAGCTCCGCGCACTTTTGCAGAAACGTCGGAAAGAGACTTTCAAATGAGGCCATACGTCGGGACGATTTGAATTTGCGGCTACGGAGTCGGGAATGCTGTGGGCGCGTTCATCAGCCGGAACGTCTGCCCGTATTTCTGCAACGCCTCGGTGAACTCGGCGTGCTGCTGCTCCTTCTTCGCATCAACCTGGCGCTGCGCGTCGTTGCGGTTGGCGATGTCCTGCACCACGGCAGCGGTCGTCGCCTGATTGATTTCGTAGTCCGTGTTGTTGAGCGCAGACGAGAGGCCGATGAGAACGCCCGTCAACTTTTGAACCTCCGCGTCGGTCGTCGCGGCCTTGAGCGCGTCCGTGGTCGCGGCGATCTGCGCTTTCAACGCAACGCGTCGGGCCGTCGCGTCGGTGGAAACGGACAGATAATTGTCCGTTGTCTTCTGCACGGCGGCGACAGGCAGATACGTCGGCTGGCGTCGCGTCACCGCCGCTCCGTTCGGCGTGCTGAACGTCGTGCCGACGCTCTGAAACAGTCCGTTGGCGTTGTAGAGCATTGCTTGACCGGCGTTGACCGTGCCTTCGAGCGTCGTCAGCGTTTGACCGAGTTCGGTTTTCCGCAAATCGTTGACGAGCGGCTGGACCGTGGAGAGCAAGACCGCTTTCGGATCGCCGAAAAGGTCTTCGTAATGCTTGAACTCGTTCAGTTGGTCGGTGAGCGTTTGGATTTGCTGCACCTGGTTCTCGATCATCTGGATGTATTTGGCGATGTTCTGTGCTTGATCGAGAATCTGCTGAATGTTGCTGGTCGGGTCGTAAACAATCCATTGGGCGCGAGCCGACAGACTGATGCCGACCGTGACGAGTGCGAGTGCGATGAGTTTTTTCATGGTATGTATTCCTTTCGTTACTCCTCGATGCGGAGGAATTTTGTTG
Organism: uncultured Rhizobium sp.; assembly: GCA_964647455.1. GTDB lineage: Bacteria > Pseudomonadota > Alphaproteobacteria > Micropepsales > Micropepsaceae > Rhizomicrobium. Next base: position 2,311 of record CAZYGO010000251.1, on the reverse strand, counting down.
ATGGCTGGAACGTTACCCCGTCAATTCGCTGTTCGGGCAACTTCACGGGGTAAAGGCGGACATTGGCGACCTGGTTGCGCCGTTGTTGCTGAATGGCGACGTAGAGCCAATACTGTTGCTTCACGGCGTCGCTCTTGCCTTTGTCGTAACCGGCGGCGTAAGCCTTGTCGGATTGCTTTTTCGCGGCAAAGTGGAGTCCTTCACTCAAGATGACTCCACCCGCCGCGCCAGCGGCGGTGGCGAGAGGATCGCCGTTGGAAAGCTCGTGGCCGAGATACGCACCGCCAGCGCCGAGCGCGGTGTCGGCGATGGGACGAGTGGCGGCGCAGCCCGCAAACAAGCCGACGACGAGCGAGGCGAGCACGATGTTTGATGCGTAGGATTTCAGTGTGTGTTTCATAAGCGTTAATGGTTGCTGGATTCTTTTTCGGACGAACGATTGGCGTGATGGATGATGCCTTCGACGATGCTCTTGCTCTGGCGAAGCTCGCGGGCGCGGCGGTCGAAGTGCTCGCCGCTCGACGAACTGCAATAGAGCATTTCCGCTGACGAGACATTGTGGACCGTGCCGCACATATTGCGCGTGGCGTCGGTATGGAGATAAGTGAACGGCGAATACTTCTGGCCGGTTTGGTGGTCGGGCAGCGGGTAGTTCATAATCGCGTGCTGTGTCACCTCTGGCAGCGCGATGTCCTTGCCCATGTCGTCTAGGTCAGCGCGGTCGTTCTGCCGCATAATGAAAAACTGGCGCGAGTTGCCGAACACGGCGGAACGGATGCGCGACTGTTTGAATCGCGCATACTGCTGGACGATGGAAATGTTCCAGCAATTGAACTTGCGAAGCTGGGCGTAGCTCTCCTGAACGATTTCCTGTCCGCCTGGGATGTCGAGAAAGCGGGCGACTTCCTCATAGACGTTCCGTTTCCGAATCGCGCGAGGCAACGTCATGATGTGCTTGCGCGCGTGATTCGTGATGAGAAAGCCCGCTGCCGCTTTTAGTTCCTTTGCCGACTCTGGGATGTAGCCAAGCTCGAAGTGCGCGATTTTACCAGTGAGTGAAAGATTGCTCGTGCCATCGAACAAACAGCCGTAGTTGCCATCCCGACACCACGGCAGGATGAGCGTGGCAATCTCCATGATTTGATCCCGCTCCGCGCCCATCGGGTCGAGCATCATCAACTCTTGCAGCATCCGATGCGTCGGGAATTCATCCGGCGTGAAGTGGGCGAAGGCGAGGTTGCGGACTTCCTTGCTGGTTTTGGGTTCTTTGAGAAACTTCAGCGCGGCGGCTTCGTCGAACTGGTGCTGATAGCTCTCGGCCTCGTCGGGGTGGTTCGCCTTCCAGTCGCGGAAGTCCGCAAAGGTTTCAAGGGTGGTCGCGCCGGGCGGCATCTTCTCGGCGCGGAATTGCTGTAACGCGAGCGCGTGACGTGCGATGTCGAGCAACTGATCGTGTCGTTTCTTCTGCCAATCCTGAAACGCATCCTCGTAAAGCAGGTTGAGATATTTGGCGATTTGCGCCTGACGCAACATCTGTTTGTCCTCCTGTGCGCTCGTTCCAATCATCCGCGCCACAAGCGCGGTTGCAGCGGACAAATGATCCGGCGTCAGCGGAAGCCCCTTCGTGTCGAGGTAATTGATGGTCAGGTCGCCGTCCGGGTGGATGATGATTGGCCGCGCGCCCTCCTCGACGGTTGCGGTGTAAATGCCGTAGCTCAGACCTTCCTCAATAATGACGGTGTAGCCGAAGTAGCCCTCGGTCTGCGTGAGGAGGTCGCAGACAGTCACGGACTTTCCCGCGCCAGACATGCCGAGCAAAACCGCATGTTGCGGGGATTTGTTGTCGGTCGAGCCGGAGAAAGTTTCGATGCCGACCAGGTTGCTGGCCGGGCCGTCGTAGATCGCCTCCGCGCCTGCAAGGTGTCCGGTGAACGTGCTCGTGACTGGCAGCATGTCCGCGAGGAAGCGGTGTTCCGAGTAGAGCTTGCGGTGTTCGTAGCGTCCCCACGTCCAGCCCGGCCAGGTCTGGAAGAACTAATTCTTTGATGTGCTCGGTAAATTGCTCTCGAAATACTGCGCCGCGTTCATTGAGTTGATCGCGTTCTTGATTGCGCCGGACTTGGCGTTGAGACCGTCGCGGGTCTTGTCCCAAACCCGGATGGTGAACATCGCGTGAAACGGAATCGTTTGCCCCTGCATCAGCGCGTGAATCTTCTTCTGCTTCTTTTCCATCACGGTCAGCAGCGAGATTTTCTTTTCGCTGGCGTAGTCTCCGGCGATGCGGTCGTGCTCCTTCTCCTCCTTGTTGATT
>CAZYGO010000250.1:0-3617 GCA_964647455.1 uncultured Rhizobium sp. | reverse complement strand
GTAACTTCCGTCCGCGGTGCGCTTGAGCGATTCGAGGCTGTTGACGAGACCAAGAATCGCGCGTTTCGACCGGCCATATTCCCGCACGAGGTCTTTTTGGCCCATGCCTTCGAGGACGATCTTGGCACCGGCCTCGACGGGATTGCCGGACCAGCGGCGAATGTCGTCCTGAATGTTGATCTGCCGATTGAGTTGGTCGATTTGAGTCCGGAGGCTGTTGATGCTCTCGACCCACTTCGCGATGCTCTCGGCGTGAAGAACGGAGTTGTTCGTGAGATTGGCCACATCCGTGACCGGGATTTGCCCGTAAGCCGTAAAACCGCACAGGCCGGCGACCCCGACGAGGAATTGCAGGAGCGTTTTCATCGTGTGACGCGGAGATATTCCACGTGTGCGTTATAGACCACGCCGTTGACCTTCGTTTCCGGAATGACGACCGCAGAAAGCTGCGCGCCTGTCGGTTCTGTCCGCTCCCGCTGTTGCGCTTGCGTGATCCAGTATTGTTGCTTGACCGCCTGATTGAGCGCGCGGTCATAACCGCGCTTTTCAGCGTCGCTGTTGGTGCGCGCAACCTCGCTTTGAGCGATGCGCGATCCGACATAACCAAGGGCGGCCCCGGCTGCCGCACCGCCAATCTTTTTATCCGAGAGTTCATAGCCCGCAACGCCGCCGGCACCCGCCAGGCCCAAATCCGCCGCCGCGCCGCCAACCGTGGAACAGCCCGTGAGGATTAACGCACCCAGCGCGGCCAAGACAAAAACGAAACTACGCCGATTTTTCTGCCAGTTCATCGTCAGCTTCCTCCTCTTTGGTTAGCTCAATGTTACGCACCGTCCCGCAGAGCGGCGGATCGGTCACAGGACTAAAGAAACACATGCTGGAGAATTTTTTCCCGACCGGCTGTTGCTCCGGCATGGGGTAGTTTTGGATCGACGAGCAAACCGACTCCGGAAGACCAATGTCGCGGGCAATGTCGTCCACGTCGCTCCGGTCGAATTGCCGCATCAGCCAGAACTGTTTCGTGTTTCCAACAACCGCCGGGCGGATGCGGGAATTTTTGAACTTGGCGTATTGTTGGACGACGGAAGCGGTCCAGCAGTTAAATTTGCGAAGCTGCGCGTATGATTCAGCGACGATCTTTTCACCGCCCGGCACATCTAAGAATCGGGCCAGTTCCTCGTAAACGATCCGCTTCCACTGTTCGCGCGGCAGGGAGATGATATGCTGGCGCGTGAACCCGGTGATCAACAATCCGGCGGCGGTTTTGAGTTCGGTGGCCTGCTCAGGGATGAAGCCCAATTCGAAATGCGCTACTTTCCCTGTCAGGGAAATGTTCGTTTCCCCGTCGAAAAGTTTTCCATACTGCCCATGCGCACACCACGCGGAGAGCAGCGTTGAGAGGTGATCCACCTGTTCCTTTTTATGTTCGGGAAAGCGCGCGAAGCGCATCAGCTCCACAAGGCTGGCGTGGGTGGGATAGTCTTTCCGCGCGTAGTGCGCGTGCCCGACCGCCATGACAAGGCGCTCCGTCTGCGGGGTTTTGAGAAATGCGGTGATTTCGGATTCGGGAATGTCGGCGATGAATTGCTGCGCCTCGTCATCATTGCGCGCGAGGCGGTCGCGTAGTTCGGCGAACGCTTCGAGTTCGGTGGCACCGACGCCCATCCGTGACTTCCAACGGTGTGTCGCACACGCATTACGTTGGATTGACGGAATCAGCTCGCGGTGTCGTTTCGACCACTCGTCGAAGGCATCCTGATAAAGCTGGGTGATGTATTGGCCGAGGATCGCCTGGCGAATTTGCTGCCCCTCAGCATCCGCGGACTCACCAATCATCCGCGCGACCAGCGCGACCGCCGTAGCGATTTGCAGTTGGGCCAACGGCATCCCGCCGGTGTCAAAGTAGTTGATCGTAAGGTCGCCGTCCGGGTGCAGCACGATTGGCCGCTCACCCATCATTTTCGTGAACGGCTCATAGGATAGCCCTTCCTCGATCAAAACGGTGTAGAAATAACGCGCCGCGGTTTCCACCAGGAGCCGGTGCATGAACCGGGATTTCCCCGCACCCGTCGCCCCGAGCAGAATGGCGTGCTGCGGCGACGGCGGCGTGCCCAGGAACGTGCGGAGGCCGACAAGATTCTTCTGCGCGCCTTCGAGGATGATTTCCGCCCCGGCGAGATGGCCCGTAAACGTCGCGGAAAACGGAAGCATGTCAGCGAGGTAGCTGTCCTCCGCATAAATGCTGCGGTGACGGTAATCCGAATGCGTCCAGCCCGGCCACGAAGCGAAAAAGATTTTTTTGGCCGTCGAGGGACGTGCGCATTCATAATACTGCGCGCCCGACATGCCGTTGATCGCATTTTTGATCGCGCCGCATTTGGCCGCGAGGCCCTGCTCGGTTTCGTCCCACGTGCGAATAATGTATGTGACGGCGAACGGCCGAATGAAGCCGGTCGAAAGAGATTCGATTTTGCGCTCCTTTTTGCCGATCGCGACCAGCAGCGAATGCCGTTCATTGTCGCGATACTCACCGCGCAGCCGCTCGATTGATTTCTCCTCCTTGTCCACTTCACGCTTCGTCGGCAGCGGCTCAACGTTGACCGTGATATGGTAATCTTGGAAATCCAATCCCGTGAGGCGATAGATGATTCCCGGAATGGTCGGGTCCGGCCAGCGCTTCACGGCGAAGAGCGAATGATAACGGCCGTCGAGGTAGAACCCAATCTTCTGCAGTCCTACTCCGTCGCCATTCCAGCAATTTTCCTGAATCGAAAGAGCCGGGTTGAATTGCGCGGTGTAATCCAGGTCAAAACGGTCAGAGAAGGACGGATTGAGGAATCTCGCGTAATACGTGAAATGGTCGAGATCACCCATCGGCGTAACGGTGGTGTCCGCGCCGAAGATCGTGCGCAGCGCGTCGGACAGTTCCTCAAATTGCGCGCGCAACTGCCCGAGCATTTTCTCGTAGTAGCCCTGCAACGCCTCACGGGTCAGCAACCGGCCGGGTTGCGTAGCGATGCGCACGGTGAGAAACAGCACCAGTTGCTCCCGGCGAAGCGTGCGCTCCGTAAGTTTTTTCCAGTGCCTCCGCCAATAGTGGAGGCGCACTCGCTTGATCGCCGGATCCGAAATTTGCTCAATTTCCCGATACGCAGTCGTCAGCTCGGGCCGGTAGTCGCCATCACAGCCCCATTGGAATTGCGCCCAGAGATCGGGACCGAGGAGCGCGAGCAGGTTGCGAATCCGGTCCTGATAGGCGTTCAATTGCGCCACGCTCGCTCCGCGCTGGTCCGCCGGTTGCAGGAAAAACCCTTTGGTCGCGAGTCCGCCTCTATCGAGCGCGCCATAGACGATCATGTCGTCAGCGAAAAAGCCGTTGGGTGGGCTACTGCGCACGGCGTTCCTTTCCCGGTAGTCCCGGCCGGGCGTGCGCTGGGAGCGACCAGCCCTCGCCGTTCACCAGATCGTCAAAAAAATCCTCCGCGTAACCCTCCGGTTTATTGTGGCGAAGGAGGAGCACCCATGCCGCGGCTCCCAACAAGACCGGGAGCGAGAATAACAGAGCGGCCAGCATCCCGAGGCGAAACACGAAGGCGACGACGATATAAAGCCCAAGG
>CAZYGO010000249.1:0-3568 GCA_964647455.1 uncultured Rhizobium sp. | reverse complement strand
CATGCGGCGGCAGCGTGGTGCGGCCAGGCCGCCAATCACGCGGAAGCAGCGGCGATGCTGGCGGCAAGAAGCTGCCTGGATGTTCCCGAAGCGTTGGTGCGCCGGGCCCTGACCGGCGCCCTCGAGGCGGAAAAAGGCGTCGTGACTCCCGTGGCGGATTTCTTCATTCCCTTCGCGGACCACGCCAACCTGCCCTGGCCCGGCCATGCCTTGTGGTTCTACAGCCAGATGGTGCGCTGGGGCGATGTGGAGCATTGCGCCGATCATGCCCGGCGCGCCGCGTCCTGCTTCCGGCCGGATCTTTATCGCGCCGCCATCACAGGCGCGCCGGATGGTGAAGCGCGCGGCGTCGAGCAGTTCTTCGATCACCGGGACTTCGATCCCACGGCACTGGACACCTACATTTCCGCCCAGCGCGCGGTTGGCTGACGGTTTGTGCGCCTGCACAACGCTTGTGCAGGATGGCTGCGATATGGGCGCGAACGCGCCAGGGAAGCCCACCCCGGTTCGATTCAAGTCGTTGATTAAGCGGGCGTAATTCTGTGGCCCGAACTGGCACGCTTCCTGCGATGCACAATGCAGGCGCGGTGCCGCGCCCAGAAATGCGCGTCCAATGGCGGACGCATCCATAGGCAAGGTCGCCCACATCCCGGCTGGTTTCCAGCCGGACATGCGGGCGGCCTTTTTGTTTTCCGCGCCTTCCGGGGCCAGACAAGGGGACGTGCATGTATCAGGACACCATCGAGCAATTCGCGGCCACCGCCGCAAAAAAGGTGAAGGCGATCGGCGACAATCCGCTCGGCTTTCTCATCGCCAGCGCCATGGCGGGCGCCTATGTCGGCATCGGCATCATCGCCATCTTCTCCATCGGCCAGGGGCTGGAGCCTGCCGTCCGCCCCTTGGCCATGGGGCTGACCTTCGCCATCGCCCTGACGCTGGTGGTTTTCGCCGGCGCCGAACTCTTCACCGGCCACACCATGCTGATGACCCTGGGGCTGCTGCGCGGCCGGATCGGCGCGGGCGGGCTCGCCAAGTCGTGGATACTGACCTGGGTCGGCAATCTGATCGGCGCGGCGGGTCTGGCCCTGATCTTCTGGCTGGGCGGCGGCGGACAGATCCTGAAGGCGGGCGCCGACCTGATCTTCACCGCCGCGGCCGCCAAGATGAGCGCGGCGCCGCTGGCGTTGTTCGCGCGCGGCATCCTCTGCAACTGGCTGGTCTGTCTGGCACTGTGGATGGCGGCGCGCACCCAGTCGGATGGCGCCAAGCTGGTGCTGATCTTCTGGTGCCTCTTTGCCTTCATCGCCGCCGGCTTCGAGCATTCCGTCGCCAACATGACCGTGTTTGCCATTGCGCTGCTGGGCAACCACCCCGCCACCGTCACCCTGGGCGGCATGTTCTACAACCTGCTCTGGGTCAGCCTGGGCAACATCGTTGCGGGTGTCCTGTTCATGGGCGTGGCCTATGTCCTGGCGAGCGGCAAGCCGGCAACCGCCCTGCCGGACGGCGCGGTCGCAGTGCCGGCGGAGTGAGACATGGACGCGGACTTCACCGACGAACAGAAGCGCTATCTCGAGGGCCTGGTCGCCGGAATGAATGCCGCCCGTGCGGTGGCCGTGACGCCTGGCGTCACGGTCACGCCGCCGGGGCCCGATACGCCCCACCTGGCCGCGATGGCCAGGCTGGAAGCCGAAGGCAGGAAGCTCACCGACCAGGAGAAGTTCAAACGCGACGAGCATCCGCTCGATGCCTATCAACGCCTGAAGGCGGAGGCGGAGGCCGGCCGCTATCCCAAGCCGCCGGACAATTTCCGCTGGCGCTTCCACGGCCTGTTCTATGTCGCGCCCAACCAGGACAGCTTCATGTGCCTGCTGCGGCTGCCCAACGGCATCCTCAACCACTGGCAGATGGCGGGCCTGGCGCGGCTGGCCGCCAGCCATGGCGGCGGCTATGCCCATGTCACCACCCGCGCCAATTTCCAGATCCGCGAGATAGCGGCGGAAAAGGCGCCCGACCTGGTGGAACAGATCCAGGAGCTGGGCCTGACCAGCCGCGGCTCCGGCGCCGACAATATCCGCAATGTCACCGGCTCGCCCACGGCGGGCATCGATCCGCAGGAACTGCTGGATACACGGCCGCTGGCGCGGCACTGGCACTTTCACGTCCTCAACAACCGCGGTCTCAGCGGCCTGCCGCGCAAGTTCAATGTCGCCTTTGACGGCGGCGGCCGGATCGCGGCGCTGGAGGATACCAACGATATCGGCTTCCAGGCGGTGGAGGTGGTGGATGGCGCCGGAGTCGAGCCCGGCGTCTGGCTGCGCCTGACCCTGGGCGGCATCACCGGCCACAAGGATTTCGCCCGCGACACCGGCGTCTATTGCCGTCCTGCGGAAGCCACGCTTCTGGCCGACGCCATCGTGCGGGTCTTCATCGAGCATGGCGACCGCACCGACCGCACCAAGGCGCGGCTGAAATACCTGCTCGACGCCTGGGGCTTCCCCAGATTCCTGGCCGCGGTGGAGGAAAAGCTGGGCGGCAAGCTCACCTATATCGAAGGCGATTGCGTGCGGCCGCGGCCGCGGCCCGACAGGCTGGCCCATATCGGCGTGCCCCGGCAGAAGCAGGATGGCAGGAACTGGATCGGGGTGGCGCTGCCGGGCGGACGGCTCGACGCCGCGCAAATGGAAGGGCTGGCCGGAATCGCCGCCCGCTTCGGCGACGGCGATATCCGCCTGACCGTCTGGCAGAATTTGCTGCTTTCCGGCGTGAGCGATGCGGAGGTGCCGCAGGCCCAAAGCGCCATCGCGGCCCTGGGCCTGGCCACCAGCGCAACGCCCATCCGCGCCGGGCTGGTCGCCTGCACCGGCAATATCGGCTGCAAGTTCGCCGCCTCGGATACCAAGGGCACGGCCGAGGCGATTGCCGCCCATGTCGAGGCGAGGCTGGCGCTGGATACGCCGGTGAACATTCATCTCACCGGCTGCCATCATTCCTGCGCCCAGCATTACATCAGCGATATCGGGATGCTGGCCTGCAAGCTCGCCAATGACGATGGCGACCCGGCGGAAGGCTTTCATATCTATGTCGGCGGCGGTTCGGGGGCCGAAGCCAGGCTGGGGCGCGAATTGCTGCGCGACGTGAAGAAGCAGGATTGCCCGGCGGTGATCGAGCGCCTGCTGGGCGCCTATCTGGCGCGGCGCAGCGGGCCGCAGGAAAGCTTCTTCGCCTTCAGTGGCCGGCACGAAACCGGCGAGCTGCTCGGCATGATGCAGCCCAGGCATGCCGCCGAATGAGCGTCCACCAGGCGTTCCAGATCATCCCCGCCGGCGCGCCCTTCAACGCCGAGCAGCGCGCCTGGCTGAATCGCTTTTTCGCCGAGGCGCTGTATCGCGACCGGCCGCCGCCGCAGCCGGATCCGAAAGAGGACGAGTCCACGCCGTGGAAGGATCCGGCCATGCCGCTGGAGGAGCGCATGAAGCTGGCGCAGGCCCGCCCCGTGCGCTGGAAGCTGGCGGCGGCGATGGCGCAGCAGGATTGCGGCCAGTGCGGCTACAATTGCGCCGATTAT
>CAZYGO010000248.1:0-2940 GCA_964647455.1 uncultured Rhizobium sp. | reverse complement strand
ATTGATCGTCATGGCCGGAGCGGCGTTGGCGGCGGCGAACAGCGTATCGAACTGGATCGTATGGTAGAAGAAGAAGCACCCCATGATCCCGAGCGCGAAGCCGAAATCGCCGACCCGGTTGACGACGAACGCCTTGATCGCCGCGTCATTGGCGCTGCGCTTCTCGAACCAGAAGCCGATCAGCAGATAGGAAGCGACGCCCACGCCTTCCCAGCCGAAAAACATCTGCAAGAGATCGTTCGAGGTCACGAGCGCGAGCATCGCGAACGTGAAGAACGAGAGATACGAGAAGAAGCGCGCGCGGTGCGGATCGTCGGCCATGTAGCCGATCGAATAGATATGCACGAGGCTCGATACGCCGGTGACGACGACGAGCATCACCACCGACAGCGTATCGATCCGCACCGACCAGACGGATTTGAACCCCGCCACGTCGATGAACGGGAACAATTCGATCACGCGCGCGGGCGCGCCGGCGAACACGTAATTGCCGAACGTGTAGATGGAGAGCGCCGCGGCCAGGCACACCGCGCCGGTCGTGATCGCCATCGCCACGCGGTCGCCGATGAAGCGCTGGAACACGCCCGCTATGAAGGCCGCCAGCAGAGGGGCCAGAAGGATCGTGGTTTCGATCACAATCAGCCCTTCATCAGATTGATGCCTTCAACCGCGATGTCGCCGCGGTTGCGGAAAAACGTCACCAGGATGGCGAGCCCCACGGCCGCCTCCGCGGCCGCGACGGTGAGCACGAACATCGCGAACACCTGGCCCTCGATATTGCCGAGATAGCGCGAGAAGGCGACGAGATTGACGTTCACCGCCAGCAGGATCAGCTCGATCGACATCAGGATGATGATGACGTTCTTGCGGTTCACGAAAATGCCGAACACGCCGGCCGTGAACAGAAAGGCGCCCACGCCGAGGAAATGCTCCAATCCAATCTGCATCAGCCGATCCCCTGCCCTGACGGGACATCCTTCAATTCCACGCCCTGCGCCCGCGTGCGCGCGACCTGGCGGGCGACGTCCTGGCGGCGCACGCCGGGGCGGTGGCGCAGCGTGAGCACGACCGCGCCGATCATCGCCACGAGCAGAACGAGCCCGGCGAGCTGGAACAGGACGAGATAGGTCGTGTAGAGCACGTCGCCCAATTGCTGGGCGTTGGTGGCGGCGTTCGCGGCCGGCGCGATGATCTTGGCGCTGGGCGGCTCAAGCCAGGCCAGGCCCACGGCGAAGAACTCGCCGAACAGGAACAGCGCGACCACGAGCGCGATCGGCAGATAGTTCAAAAAGCCCTGCTTCAGTTCGACGAAATCGACATCGAGCATCATCACGACGAACAGGAACAGCACCGCGACCGCGCCGACATAGACGACCACCAGCAGCATCGCGAGGAATTCCGCGCCGAGCAGAACGAACAGGCCCGCCGCGTTGAAGAAAGTCAGGATCAGGAACAGAACCGAGTGCACAGGGTTGCGCGCCGCGATGACGCCCAGCGCGGACACGCAGGCGACAACGGCCAGAACCCAAAAGGCGATCGCCTCGAACATGCTCTCGTCAAACCCCCTCTTCGCGCCTAGCGGTACGGCGCGTCCTTCTCCAGATTGGCCGCGATCTCCCGCTCCCAGCGATCGCCGTTCGCGAGCAGACGCTCCTTGTCGTAATACAATTCCTCGCGCGTCTCGGCGGCGAATTCGAAATTCGGCCCCTCGACGATCGCATCGACCGGGCATGCCTCCTGGCAGAAGCCGCAATAGATGCATTTGACCATGTCGATGTCGTAGCGCGTCGTGCGGCGCGAGCCGTCCTCGCGCGGCTCGGCCTCGATCGTGATCGCCTGGGCCGGGCAGATCGCCTCGCACAGCTTGCAGGCGATGCAGCGCTCCTCCCCGTTCGGATAGCGGCGCAGCGCGTGCTCGCCGCGGAAGCGCGGCGAGAGCGGGCCCTTCTCGAACGGGTAATTCACGGTCGGCCGGCGCATGAAGAAATATTTCATCGCCACAGCGAAGCCGGCGACGAAATCGAGCAGGAAGGCCCCGCGGATGGCTTGAAAAAGGCGGCTCATGACGCCTGCCCGTATGTGACCCAGCCGGCGATCAGCGCGACCGCGGCCAGCGTTGTGGGAAGAAAGATTTTCCAGCCGATGCGCATCAACTGGTCATAGCGGTAGCGCGGCACGATCGCCTTCACCATCGCGAACAGGAAGAAGATGATCCATATCTTCACATAGAGAACGATGAAGCCGGCGAAGCCGGTGAAGAGGCCAAGGCCCATGCCGCTGATCGGGCCCCAGGGCGGGTTCCAGCCGCCGAGGAACAGGATGGAGATCATCGCGCACATCAGCACGATGTTCAGATATTCCCCGATCATGAAGAGCAGGTACGGCGTCGAGGAATATTCGACCTGATAGCCGGCGACCAATTCGCTCTCGGCTTCGGGCAGATCGAAGGGCGGGCGGTTCGTCTCGGCGAGCGCGGAGATGAAGAACACGACCATCATCGCGAACATGACGACGCCGACGAGCAGATTGCCCGGCCACAGGCTGGCGTCGAAGATCGAAAAGCCGTGCCACTTCCAGATGCCGTCCTTCTGGTGATCGACGATCGCGGTCAGGTTGAGCGAGCCGACCAGCAGCAGCACGGTGATGATGACGAAGCCGATAGAGACTTCGTAGCTGACCATCTGCGCCGCGCTGCGCAGGCTGCCGAGGAACGGATATTTCGAGTTCGAGGCCCACCCGCCCATGATGATGCCGTACACGCCGAGCGAGGACACCGCGAACAGGTAGAGGATGCCGACATTCATGTCCGACACGACCCAGCCGGGCGCGAGCGGCACCACGGCCCAGGCGGCGAAGGCGAGCACGAACGTGATCAGCGGCGCGAGGATGAACACCGTCTTGTTCGCGCCCGCCGGAATGACGATTTCCTTGCAGACGAAT
>CAZYGO010000247.1:0-3086 GCA_964647455.1 uncultured Rhizobium sp. | reverse complement strand
GCTGGAAGGCCTGCCGCTTGCGATCAAGGACCTGTTCTGCACCACAGGCACGCGCACCACCGCCGCCAGCAAGATTCTCGGCAATTTCGTGCCGCCGTATGAATCCACCGTGACGCAGAATCTGTGGAACGCCGGCGCGGTCATGCTGGGCAAGACCAACCTGGACGAATTCGCCATGGGCTCGTCCAACGAGACATCGGCCTTCGGCCCGGTCTTCAATCCCTGGCGGTCGCGCGGTTCCAACGCCAACCTGGTGCCGGGCGGCTCGTCCGGCGGCTCCTCGGCCGCCGTTGCCGCCGATCTCTGCCTCGCCGCCACCGGCACCGACACCGGCGGCTCGATCCGCCAGCCCGCCGCCGTCACCGGAACGGTCGGGCTGAAGCCGACCTATGGCCGCTGCTCCCGCTACGGCATCGTCGCCTTCGCCTCGTCGCTCGACCAGGCCGGTCCGATGACCAAGACGGTGAAGGACGCGGCCATCCTGCTTACCAGCATGGCGTCCGTGGATTCGCGCGATTCCACCAGCGTCGAAACCCCTGTGCCCGATTACGAAACGCTGATGCAGGGTTCCGTGAAGGGCCTGCGCGTTGGCATACCGAGGGAATACCGCCTGGACGGCATGGCCTCCGATGTGGCCGCCTTGTGGGACAAGGCCGCCGGCTGGCTCGCGGACCAGGGCGCGGAGATCGTCGAGGTTTCGCTGCCTCACACCAAATACGCCCTGCCGACCTACTACATCGTAGCGCCGGCCGAGGCGTCGTCGAACCTCGCCCGCTATGATGGTGTCCGCTTCGGCCACCGGGCGGCGAACCCGCACGACATCACCGACCTCTATGAGCGCAGCCGGGGCGAGGGGTTCGGCGCCGAAGTCCAGCGCCGCATCCTGATCGGCACCTATGTGCTCTCGGCCGGCTATTACGACGCCTATTATTCCCGTGCCCAGAAGCTGCGCACCCTGATCAAGCGCGATTTCGACCGGGCCTTCGAGGAATGCGACGTGCTGCTGACCCCGTCCACCCCAGGCCCGGCCTTCGGCGTCGGCGCCAAGACTTCGGACCCGCTGGAGATGTATCTGCAGGACGTCTTCACCGTGACAGTGAACCTGGCGGGACTGCCGGGCATTTCGGTGCCCGGCGGACTGACCGACAGCGGCCTGCCGCTGGGGCTGCAGCTGATCGGCAAGGCCTTTGACGAAGCCACGCTGCTGCGCGCGGCGGCGGCGGTCGAGACCGCGGCGGATTTCAAGGCCAAACCGGCCAAGTGGTGGATCGCATGAGCAGGACGATCAAGGGCCAGACCGGCGAGTGGGAAATCGTTATCGGCATGGAGGTCCATGCCCAGGTCCTGTCCAACGCCAAGCTGTTTTCCGGGGCGTCCACCGCGTTCGGCGCCGAACCCAACAGCCAGGTCAGCTTCGTCGATGCCGGCATGCCCGGCATGTTGCCGGTGATCAACGAGAAATGCGTTGAACAGGCGGTCCGCACGGGTCTCGGCCTGAAGGCGAAGATCAACCTGCGCAGCATTCTCGACCGCAAGAACTATTTCTATCCTGACCTGCCCTCCGGCTACCAGATCAGCCAGTACAAGGATCCCATCGTGGGCGAGGGCGAGGTCACCATTGACCTCAAGGATGGCGAAAGCATCAAGGTCGGGATCGAGCGGCTGCATCTTGAGCAGGATGCGGGCAAGAGCCTGCACGACCAGAGCCCTGATAACAGCTTCGTTGACCTCAACCGGGCCGGCGTTGCCCTGATGGAAATCGTCACCAAGCCCCATATGCGCTCCAGCGAGGAGGCCGCGGCCTTCCTGAAAAAGCTGCGCGCCATCGTCCGCTATCTGGGCACCTGCGACGGCAACATGGAGGAAGGCTCGATGCGGGCCGACGTCAATGTCTCGGTCTGCCGCCCCGGCGGCTATGAGGAATTCCGCAGGACCGGCTCCTTCAAGAGCCTGGGCACCCGCTGCGAGATCAAGAACGTCAACTCCATGCGCTTCATCGCCCAGGCGGTGGAGTATGAGGCCCGCCGCCAGGTGGATATCCTGGAGGAGGGGGGCTCGATCCGCCAGGAGACCCGCCTGTTCGACAGCCGGCTGGGCGAAACCCGCTCCATGCGCGGCAAGGAAGAGGCTCACGATTATCGCTACTTCCCCGATCCCGACCTCCTGCCGCTGGAACTGGAGCAGGACTGGGTGGATGCCATCGCCGGGTCATTGCCGGAACTGCCGGACGAGAAGCGCGCCCGCTTCATCGCCCAGGGGCTGTCCCCCTATGACGCCTCCGTGCTGGTGAGCGAGCGTGAACTGGCCGATTTCTACGAGGAACTGGCGAAGGGGGTGGACGCCAAGGCCGCCGCCAACTGGCTGAACAACGAAGTCCTGGGCCGACTTAACCGCGACGGCCTTTCGATCGCCCAGGTCCCGGTCAGCGCCGCCGCCAACAACGCCATCGTCCAGATGGTCGCGGACCAGACCATCTCCGGCAAGATCGCCAAGGACCTGCTCGACATCGTCTGGGCCGAGGGTGGCGATCCGCGCGAGATCGTGGAGAAGCGGGGGCTGCGCCAGGTCACCGACACCGGCGCCATCGACGCCGCCATCGAAAAGGTGATCGCCGCCAACCCCGCCAAGGTCGAAGAGGTGAAGGCCAAGCCGAAGCTGGCGGGCTGGTTTGTCGGCCAGGTGATGAAGGAGACCGGCGGCAAGGCCAATCCGGCGGCGGTCAACGCCGCCCTCAAGGCCCGACTCAATCTCCCCGACGAGGGGTGATTCGCACAAAATGCACAAAACGCGGACCGGCCCCTCCTTTTTCGCGATTTTTCATCCGTATAAAGAGTGATGCATTTAACCCTTGTAAAATGGGGGTTTCCTGCACATCGCCCTTTTTGGGCCTTTTTCGGTGTCAAGTCCGATTTGCATTTCAAAATGCAGATAATTCATATTGTTGACGTTCTTGGGGGGCGGCGATGAGTCGCTCGGACCCGGACGAACATAGAGGAGTTGTACTCATGGCTGCGAAGAAGAAGGCCAAGAAGGCCACCAAGAAGAAGGCGACCAAGAAGAAGGCCGCCAAGAAGAAGAAGTAATTG
>CAZYGO010000246.1:0-2768 GCA_964647455.1 uncultured Rhizobium sp. | reverse complement strand
CGGGGTCCACCAGGTTTAGGTCGATCGGCGCCAGGGTCAGGGTCTCGAAACCCATCATCCTGCGCTCGCCGCCAAGGTCCTTCAGTTCGGTCACCACCACCAGGTTCTCGATGCGGATGCCATATTCGCCCGCCTTGTAGTAGCCGGGCTCGTTGGAGCAGACCATGCCCGGCAGCAGCGGCTGCTGCACCGGCCGCTTGGAGATGTTCTGCGGCCCCTCATGCACCGACAGGTAGGAGCCGACGCCATGGCCGGTGCCATGGTCATAGTCCAGACCCGCTTCCCACAGCGGCCGCCGCGCGAAACTGTCCAGCTGCATGCCGATGGTGCCTTCGGGGAAATGCGCCGTCGCCAGCGCAATATGGCCCTTGAGCACGCGGGTGAAGCGGTCCTTCATTTCGGCGGTGGGCGTGCCGACCATGACGGTGCGCGTCACGTCGGTGGTGCCGTCGGGATATTGCGCGCCTGAATCAAGCAGGAACATCTCGTTCACGCCGATGGTGCGGTTGGTCGAGCGCGTGACGCGGTAATGCACGATGGCGCCATTGCCGCCGGCGCCGGTGATGGAATCGAACGACAGGTCCTTCAGGCAGCCGGTGGCGGCGCGGAATCCCTCCAGCGCTTCGGCCGCCTCGATCTCGGTCAGCTTGCCGTCGGCCGACGCCACCGCGAACCAGGCGAGGAATTTCGACAGGGCCGCGCCGTCGCGCTGGTGCGCCTTGCGCATGCCTTCGATTTCCAGCGGGTTCTTGCAGGCCTTGGGCAAGAGGCAGGGATCTGGCGCCCGCACGATCCTCGCCCCCATGCGGGAAAGCCGGTCGAAAATGGCGCTGGCGGCGGTGGCGGGATCGGCCAGCACCGTCCTGC
The DNA here is from genome assembly GCA_964647455.1 of uncultured Rhizobium sp. Classification (GTDB taxonomy): domain Bacteria; phylum Pseudomonadota; class Alphaproteobacteria; order Micropepsales; family Micropepsaceae; genus Rhizomicrobium. Next base: position 1,901 of record CAZYGO010000246.1, on the reverse strand, counting down.
CCTTCAGCGCGTCGAGCGCGGCCTCGAAGTCCGCCGGATCGCGCAGCCGCACGGCATTGCCCAGATGGGCGATCAGTTCGGGGCTGCGCTTGTCCTCGGCCAGGAAGAGGTCGCTGGTGGCGTCGTCATTGAGGATGGCGAAGCCAAGCGCGAAAGGCGTGTGGGGCAAATCGCTGCCCCGTATGTTGTGCAGCCAGCAGACGCTGTCGGCCAGGGTGATCACCGCCGCCTGGGCGCCCTGCTTCCTGAGGGCATCGGCCAGCCGCAGCCGCTTGGCCTCGGCCGGCTCGCCGGAAAGGTTAAAGGCGTGCGGCACCGCCTTCTTCATCGGCGGCGGCGGCTGGTCGGCCCACACCGCATCGATCGGATTGCTTTCCACCGCCAGCAGGGCCGCGCCAGCCCTGTCGCAGGCCGCTTTCAGGTGCGCGACATTGTTCGCCGTGTGCAGCCAGGGATCGAAGCCCAGCTTCATGCCCTTGGCGAGCACGCCGGGCAGCCAGCCCTGCGGTCCTTCCGCCACCAGGTCGCGCGGCTCGAACAGCGAAAGGTCGGTCTGGCTCCTGACCTGCAGCGTGTAGCGGCCATCCACGAACACCGCCGCCTTGTCGGCCAGCACCACCGCCGCGCCGGCCGAGCCGGTGAAGGCGGTCAGCCAGGCCAGGCGCTCGTCATGCGGCGAGAGATATTCGTCCTGCTGCGCGTCGCTGTGCGGCACGACGAAGCCGTCCAACCCGCGCCGTTTCAGCTCGGCCCTGAGCGCCGCCAGCCGCGGGGCGCATTGCGCCTTGTCGGAGACCTCGTCGAAACTCTGGAACGGGACATGCTGGTTCATGGCGCAAGCCTACGCTCAAGGCTTCTCCAGCACTAGGGCGCTCCATGGCCCCATGCGGCGGCGGCAAATCAGGCGCAGGCGGGGATAGAAGCTGGTGACCAGCAATTCCTGGTTCCTGAGCAGCCCCGACAGCAGCAGCGTACCGCCCGGCGCCAGCGCCCGCGTGATGGACGGCGCCAGCCGTGTCAGCGGCCCGGCCAGGATGTTGGCGATGATCAGGTCATAGGGCGCGCCGTTCTTCAGCAGCGGATTGTCCAGCCCGTCGGCGGTGACGGCCACCACCCAAGGCGCCACGCCATTGGCGCGCGCATTCGCCTTCGTCACCTCGACCGCCACCGGATCGATGTCCGAGGCCAGCACCCGCTTTCGCCAAAGCTTGACCGCGCCGATGGCCAGCAGGCCCGTGCCGGTGCCCAGGTCCAGCACGTTCTGGAACGAAGCCGCGCCGCGCCCCAGATCACTCAGCACGCCCAGGCACAGCGCCGTGGTCTCGTGATGGCCGGTGCCGAAGGCCAGCCCCGCCTCGATCTTCATAGGAATGACGCCATGCGGCACCTTGCCGGCGTCATGGGCGCCATAGACGAAGAAGCGCCCGGCCCTGACCGGCGGCAGCCCCTGCTGCGAAAGCCGGATCCAGTCCTGGTCGGGCAGGGGCTCCACGGTCACCGCCCGGCCCGTCACCTTGCCCAGCCAGGCGGCGTCGGGCTCCTCGGTGTACAGCGCCTCGACCACGGCGCCGTCGGCGAAGGGTTCTTCGGCGATCAGCACCGCCTGGGCGCTGCCTTCCAGCTCCAGCGCGGCCGCGGCATCGGCGGCCTCGAGCTTGCCCAGGGCGACGGATGCTTTCCAGAGCGGGGGATTTGTCATGGCAACTCGAATGTCATGGCCCGGCGCTGCGGGTCATCCAGGGTGTCGCAAGCGCATAGGCCGTGATAGCCTTGGCGTCAACGACAAGGAGCCGCCATGAAGAAATTCGCCGCCATCCTGCTGCTTGCGTTTCCGCTCCCCGTGCTGGCCCAGGGCGCGGCGCCCGCGCCGGCCATCGTCGTCAATGACGGCCAGATGGCCA
>CAZYGO010000245.1:0-4202 GCA_964647455.1 uncultured Rhizobium sp. | reverse complement strand
AAGACGTTCAGCGGCAGCGCGCCGCGCGGCAGCAATACGACGCCGGTAAGCGGAAAAAGCGGCAACTCGCCCGGCAGGTCGGTGAAGCTGTGAAACCGGTTCATTCTCTCACTCTATCACCTTTTCGGCGCCGGATCGGAGGTGCCCATGTCGGCCTGGATCTTCCAGGCGCCATTGCGGTCCTTAACCCAGACGGTGAGATAATGTCCGGTACTTTTCGTCCTGCTTCTCCGCGGGGCGAGCAGCCAGCGGCCTGTCGTCCAGCCCATGCGTCCGTCGGCCGACACGCGCGCCGTTTCCGGTTCCCGGCCCGGGGTGCCTGGCTCGCGGCGGGCGAGACGCCGAAAGGCCTGGCCCTTGCCATAGATGGGCGCTTCGCCGCCATTGCCATACAGCCGCCCGTCATTGGCGATGAAAGCGAGAGAGGCATAGGGCCGGCCCTTCTCCGCCAAGAGCCTTGAGAAGGCGCGGTCCGCCGCCAGTAGCTGGCTTTCCGGCGAGGGCGGCCTGGCGGCACCCGACGCCAGCAGCAGCGCCAGCGCGGCGGCGGCGAGGCCTACTGCCTTGTTCATGAGAACAGCAGGGATGAAAGCTTGCGCCGCGCCTCGATGGTGCGCGGATCGGTCGGACCCATGGCGTCGAAAAGGGTGAGCAGCTGTTTGCGCCCCGCCTCCTCGTTCCACTTGCGGCCGCGCTTCACCAGCTCCAGCAGCTCGGCGATGGCCCGGTCGCGGTCGCCGGCGGCGTCGGCGGCCAGCGCCAGGTCATAGCGGGCCTGGTGATTGTTGGGATCGGCGGCGAGCTGGGCTTCCAGTTCGGCATAGGCACCCGGAGCCGGGGCGGCGCTTTCGCGCAGCTTCAGTTCGGCTTCGACGGCGCGGATGGCTTCGTCGCCGGCGCCATCGGGGCGCACCAGCTGCAGCGTGGTGCGGGCGCGCTCGATGTCGCCCCCCGCAAGATAACAGCGCGCCAGTCCCGCCACCGCCTCGGGATGTCCCGGTTCGTCCTGCAGCACATGGCCGAATGCCTGGGCCGCGGTGGCAAGGTCGCCTGCCGCCATCGCTTCGGCTGCCACCGCCAGCACTTCGGCCGTGTGTTCCGGCCCGCCATGGCCGTGCCCCTGTTTGCCGCCGGTCAGCCCGGCGACGAACTGCTTCACCTGGCTTTCGGGCAGCGCGCCCATGAAGCCGTCCACCGGCTGGCCGTTCCGGAAGGCATAGACCGTTGGGATGGACTGAATGCGCAATTGCTGCGCGATTTCGGGATTCTCGTCGATATTGACCTTGACCAGCTTCACGGCGCCCTGGGCGGCGTTGACCGCCGCCTCCAGCGCCGGCCCGAGCTGCTTGCAGGGGCCGCACCAGGGGGCCCAGAAGTCCACGATCACGGGCACCTCGCGGCTGGCGTCGAGTACATCGGCGGCAAAGGTCTCCAGCCCCGAATCCTTGATCCAGGGGCTGGCCGCGCCATCGGCGGCGGCGTTCTGGGCAGGCTGGGAAGTGACGGGGCGTCCGCCGGGGCCGATCAGTGCCATCTGTGCGATTTTCCTTGCTTAACGGGCCGGAAGATGGGGATTTCGCGCCGGAAAGAAAAGCCCGTGCCCGCCGCGACCGTCATCTTTTCATCACAGCGGGGCGGAAAGTGCTGCAGTGCAGCAAAACTCGTTGACACAAAATCGTCACCCGAACAGCATCCGCCGGCAACACAAGCGTGCCGCGGCGCCTTCCCGCCGACCGGTTCCGCCCGCCTGATGGGGACCTTTCAATGCCGTCGAAGATCTTCTCCAAGAGTCTTGCCGCCCTGATGGGATGCGCCTCGCTGCTGGCGCTGGCGCCCAGCGCGCTTGCCCAGAGCAGCGGCGTGGAGACCGTGATGGTGACGGTCGAGCACCGCGCGGAGAACAGCCAGGACGTGCCGATCTCGACCTCGACCCTGTCGGGGGACAATCTCGACGCCATCTTCCAGTCGGGCGACGACATCAAGGCGATCGCCAACCACACCCCCAGCCTCTATGCCGAATCCTCGAACGGCCGCGCCGCGCCGCGCTTCTATATCCGCGGCCTGGGCAATGCCGATTTCGATCTCGCCGCCAGCCAGCCCGTATCCGTCATCATGGACGATGTGGTGATGGAGAATGTGGTGCTGAAAAGCTCGCCGCTCTACGACCTGCAGAATGTCGAAATCGACCGCGGTCCCCAGGGCACCCTCTTCGGCCGCAACACCACCGCCGGCATCATCAAGCTGACCTCGGCCCGCCCCAGCCAGACCGAAAGCGCCTATCTGGACGGCAATGTCGGCGATCTTTCCACCAGCACGGTGCAGGGTGCCTATGGCAATGCCATCACCGACACGCTGTCTTTCCGCATTTCCGGCCTGTGGCAGCACCGCGCCGACTGGATCGACAACAGCTTCACCGGCGTGAAGGACGCGCTGGGCGGTTACGAGGACCGCGCTGCCCGCCTCCAGTTCCTCTGGCAGCCGGCCGACAATTTCAGCGCCCTGCTCAATCTGCATGGCCGTTCGCTGGACGGTACCGCCGCCGTCTTCCGCGCCAACATCTTCACCAAGGGCAAGCGCGGCCTGAAAAGCAACTACAAGGACGACACGGTGTATTTCGACGGCGGCGCCAACAATCCGCAGCGCTATGACGGCCTGGGCGCCGGCCTGACCCTGACCTACGACCTGCCGGGCGTCACCATCACCTCGATCACCGGCTATGAAACCACCCATGGCTACAGCCGCGGCGACATCGATGGCGGCAACATGGTGACCGGGCCGGGCTTCATTCCCTTCCCCTCCGACACCCAGGATGGCCTGGACTATCTGCACCAGTTCACCGAGGAGCTGCGGCTGGCGAGCAGCGACACCTCCAGCCCCTTCTTCTGGCAGACCGGCGCCTTCTACTTCGACACCGACTACCAGGACACCACCAATCCCTTCTTCGTGCCGCCCACCGCGGTGCGCCAGGTCAATTCCTCCTTCGCCCTGTTCGGCCAGGCCAGCTACAAGTGGGAAGGCCTGACCGCCACCGGCGGCCTGCGCTACACCACCGACATCAAGGGCATGACCGCGAACGGCCCGCTGACCGCTCCCATCACCTCGGCCAATGAGGTGAAGACCCGCGGTTCCAACATCAGCTGGGATGCCAGCCTGGCCTATGCCGTGGAAGACAATTTCAACGTCTATGCCCGCGCCGCGAGCGGCTTCCGCGCGCCTTCGATCCAGGGCCGCAACCTGGCCTTCGGCAGCGGTTATTCCACCGCGCGGTCGGAGACCGTCCAGTCGTTCGAGGCAGGCTTCAAGTCGCTGCTGGCCAACCACACGCTGCGGCTGAACGCCGACGTGTTCCAGTACTATGTCCACAACATGCAGCTCACCGCTATCGGCGGCAGCGGCAATTCGGCGGTCCTGCTCAACGCCAAGGGCGGCAACGCCTATGGCTTCGAGATGGACGCCGAATGGGTGCCCGACGATCATTGGGACATCACGACCGGCGCCAGCTGGACCCACACCGCCATCCGCGATACCGGCCTGCGGGTCAATCCGTGCGGCGCGGCTGCGGGCACTCCGATATACCTGCTCTCCTGCATGCCGCAGGATCCCTACACCCAGGCCACCGGCACGGTTGCGATCAACAACAACCCGTTCCCGCAGGCGCCGCTCTACATTCTCTCGGCTTCGGCGAAATACACCTGGCCGCTGGGCGACGGTTCCTCGCTCTGGGCCTATACCGGCTGGTGGGTGCAGGGCTACACCAACTTCTTCCTCTATGAGTCCGCCGAGTTCCAGTCCGACGGCAACTATCAGGGCGATATCAAGTTCGGCTGGACCTCGCCCAGCAAGCGCTATGACGTCTATGCCTATATCCAGAACCTGACGGACCAGAAGAACGTCCAGGGCGGCATCGACTTCAACAACCTCACCGGCTTCGTTGGCGATCCCCGCATCATCGGCATCGGTCTCGGCTTCCATCTCTGAGCCGGCCGGACAGGAAGAAAGCCTCCGTGGGCAACCACGGAGGCTTTTTCATTTCCGTTCGTGCGAGATGCGGAGCTGCCAGAGCCAGAGCAGCGGCGCCACCACCAGTTCCATCAGCAGCGGCAGGGCGACATCCAGCGACCAGGCGTGGAAGCGGAAGGCGACCGCGAAGCGGGCCAGGCCCCCGGCCTGGACGATCAGGGTAAGAAGGGTAAAGGCGCCGC
>CAZYGO010000244.1:0-7541 GCA_964647455.1 uncultured Rhizobium sp. | reverse complement strand
CAAAACCGATGGCGGTGGCCTCGCCCTGGACATCGCTGCCAATGGCGACGCGCAGCACCGGCCCCTCGGCATGGGCGGCGATCCTGGCGGGCGTCTTCAGGCCGATGCGCAGCACCGACAGGCCGGGATTGCTGGTGGCCTCGACGGAGGCGGCGAAATCGCCCAGCGATTTGCGCAAGGCCGCGGCATCGGGCAGCGGCGCGTTTTCCAGCACGATCCAGGCAGTCATGCCGCGCACGAAGACGGCGGCGGTGCTGGCGCCGTGGAAGCTGATGCTGGCGCCGTGGCCCGTCAGCTGGCCGATGGCATTGGGCAGGGCGGCCGATGCCGCCGGGGCGCTTTCGGCGGGCGCCGCGTCCTTGGCTTCGGGGGCCTTGGCTTCGGCGGTCCTGGCGTCGGCCTTCGCGTGCGGATCCTCATGCCCGGCCGCGGCGGTCTTCACCGCTTCGGTCTTGGCTTCGGCGGCTTTCGCCGGTTCCGGCCTGGCGTGCGGATCGGCGGGCTTGGCTTCAGGCGCCTTGCTCTCGGCGGGCTTCTTGCCCGCAAGCTGCGCGGCGGCGTCGGTGATGGCCTTGGCCTGCTGGGCGCTGGCACCCGCCGGGATCTTCGTCACGGCAGGCTTGGCGGTGCCGGGCGGCGTATAGGCGGTGGCATCGGTCTTGGGCGCCAGGATGTCGAGCACCACATGATTGCCGTCGCGGAAATCGTGATAGCCGGAGTCGGAATCGGTGGAGAACTCCACCAGCGTGGCGGTGCCGTCCAGCCGCCAGGATGCGTTCTTCACCCAGGCGGGCGGGAATTTGCCGAGAATGGAAAGATCCATCCGCGACGGCGCGGCGAACTTCACCGTCAGCTTGCCGGCGCCGGGAAACACTGAATAGGGCACCTCGCGGTTCCAGTCGAAGACCAGGCGGGTGAAATTGCTGTAGTCGCCGGCGCGCAGCTTGATCTGGGGATAGGTGGACGGATCGGCGGGCTTGGGCGGTGCCGGCTTGGGCGGCGGCGGCAGGTCCGGCATCGCGCCGGTGAAATCAGCGGGCGCCAGGTCCACCACGGCGCTCAGGCCCTGCTGGCTGACATGCAGCTTCACCGGCTGGCTCAGGGCAAAGCGCAAGGTCTTGCCGTCGGCATCGGCGCGTCCCGAGGCGATCAGGCCCGGCGCCGCGGCGGTGAAGGCGGCGACGTCCAGGGTGGGCTTGCGGTCGAAGACGATGGCCAGCACGCCACCGGTGGTGCTGGCGCTGATCCTGGCGGGGCTGTCGAAGCTGAAGGCGAGGCGGCGATAGCCGGTCTGGGCGCTGCCGGTGAGCTTGTCGGCGGCAAGCGCCGATGTGGCGCCGAGCGCCAGCATCAGAGACAAGCTAAGCCGTTGCAAAATCACGAATTTTATCCCCTTCAAACGTCAGTATGGCGGGGTGGCGTTAACCTGGGGTTAAGGCTAAGGGAGCGGCGCGTCCGCCAGGTGTGAAAGCGGTTCGCGGCAGCGCGTGCGACCATTATTTGACCGGCGGGCGGCGCTGGCGGTCTGGGCCGGGGCGACCGGCGCTGCGGCCGGCGCCGGGGCGTCGGTCGTCTGCGGCAGGGCCAGGCGGTCGGCCAGCTTCACCGTCAGGGCGCTGGCCTTTTCCTTGTCCATCTGGGCCAGGACCAGCGACATCACGTCCGACTTCATCGCCTGCGCCACCGGCAGCAGCACGGCATCGGGCAGGGTCTCGAAGATGCGGGCGGCCGCCGCCGGCTTCATCGCCGAATAGGTCTTGGTCAGGGCGGCGATCTGCGCCTTCTGGGCGTCGTCGCGGTCCGCGAGCAGGGCGGCGATCTTGTTCTGCAGCGCCTGCAGCTGGGCGATCTTGGCGTCCACCCTCTTTTCGGTGGCGGCCAGGATGTCGGCCTGCACCTTGTTCTGGCTTTCGCGCGCATCCAGCTCGGCGCGGCGGCGCGACAGCGAGGTGAGGATATCGGCCTCGTTAGCGGAGGCGATCTGCTGGTCGGGCTCGGCATAATCCTGGTTGGACGGCTCCGGCTGCGCCGTCAGGGCGCTGGCGGCGGTCTCGGCCAGGGCGACACCGTCGCGCATGAGGCCGGTGGTGTTCAGCACCAGCAGGGCGGCGATGGCCAGCACCACCAGCGGCAGCAGGCGGGCAAGGCGGGGCAGCTTCATCTTGTTGCTCATTGCGTCACGCGGGCGGTGTTGAGGCGGCTCATGATGCTGCTGGACGGCAGCGGCATGTCGGGAATTTCGCGGGCGACGCGCGGGGCGGCGGCAGCGCTTTCCATGCGCTGCGCGATGCGCTCGCCGGAGGCGGTGAGCACCGACAGCTCGTCAATGTGCAGGCGCGCCCGCTTGAGGCGGTCGTCCAGCGTCGCCGCCGATTCGCCGGCGGCCGCCTTCAGCGCCCGCAGCGAGGCGCCGGCGCCGGCAATCGCCATGTTGAGCTCGCCGACCGTGCGGCTGAGACCTTCCTGGCCCTTGCGCACGGCGGACAGGCGCCGTTCCAGGACGATGCAATAGACCAGCGTGAGGGCCAGCAGGATTTCCAGGATCAGTTCGGCGGCGAAGGTGAAGGTCATCTCTGTCTCATCTGTCTCTTGAAACGGGGCGTCCGGCCTGGGTTCACAGCGACCGCGAGGCGTCCGTGCGTTCGATGGCGTCGTCCACCTTGACCGCGACCGAGGAGCCGACGCGGCCCATGCGGCCGGTCAGCAGCGGCACGCCGCCGCAACGCAGCCGGATCTTGGAATCGGGCGTCGCGCCCAGCATCAGGGTCTGGCCCACCTCCAGGTTCATCACCTGGTGGATCGGCATGACCTGCTCGTCCAGGATGGCCTCGATGTCCACCTTGGTGGACCAGAGTTCGGTGGCCAGATGGCTTTCCCAGATCGAGTCGCGGCCGAACTTCTCGCCCATGAACTGCTGCAGCAAGAGCTTGCGGATCGGTTCCAGCGTCGCATAGGGCAGCAGCAACTCGGTGCGCCCGCCGCGATCTTCCATGTCGATGCGCAGCTTGACCAGGATGGCGGCGTTGGCCGGCCGGGCGATAGCGGCGAAACGGGGATTGGTTTCCAGGCGGTCGAGGTTGAAATTGACCGGCGCCAGCGGCTCGAAGGCGCTCTTCATGTCGGCCAGGATCACCTCGATCATGCGCTGCACCAGGGTGCGCTCGATGGTGGTGTAGGGCCGGCCCTCGATGCGCATGGCGCTGGAGCCGCGGCGCCCGCCCAGGAGCACGTCAACGATGGAATAGATCAGGTTGGAATCGACGGTGAAGAGCCCGTAATTGTCGAGCTCCTCGGCATGGAACACCGCCAGGATGGCGGGCAGGGGAATGGAGTTGAGATAGTCGCCGAAGCGGATCGAGGTGATCGAATCCAGGCTGACCTCGACATTGTCGCTGGTGAAATTGCGCAAGGAAGTGGTCATCAGCCGCACCAGGCGGTCGAAGACGATTTCCAGCATCGGCAGGCGTTCATAGGACACCAGCGCCGAATTGATGATGGCGCGCACGCCCGACTTGTCCTGCCCCTGGTCGGCATTGACGTCGAAGCCCAGAAGGGAATCGATCTCCTCCTGGTTCAGCACGCGCTCGGCGGCGCCCGAAGGGGTGGGCACGCCCGCTTCCACCGGGAAGGTTTCGGCGGCTTCGCTGGGGGTCTGGGTTTCTTCGGCCATGGTCGGGTCTCTTGCCTGTCTACTGGACCAGCATTTCCTTCAGCAGCACGTCGCGCACATGATAGGGCGCGGCGGCCACGTTCACCCGGCGCAGCAATTCCTGCTTCAGGCGCAGCACCCCGGCGGACCCTTTGAGGTCTTCCAGGCGCAATTCGCGCAGATAAGCCTGGAACTGGTCCTTGACGCGGGGCATCAGGGCTTCCATCGCCTTCTTCTGCTCTTCATCCTCCAGTTCCAGCGACACCGAAAGCTGCAGATAGGCGGGGGTGGCGTCGGCGCCCTGGATATTGACGGTGAGCTTGTCGAGGTCGCTGAAGGCCACGGTGGGCGGGGTCAGCGGCACTTCCTCGGCCTTGGCCTCGTGCGCCTCGTCCTTCTTGAAGAGGAAGAGATAGGCGCCCGCGCCGCCGCCGCCCAGCACCAAGAGCAGTACCGGCACGATGATCATCAGCATCTTCTTGCTGAGGAACTTCTTCAGCCCCTTGGGCGCCGGGGCTTCAGCGCCTTCGCCTTCGGGCTTCTCGCCTTCGGCTTCGGGGGCCTTCTCTTTCTTCGCCATGAAACTGCTTTCTGCAATTCTTCGGCAGGCAAGGTAGGCAAACGTGGTTAAGGAGCGGTTGAAATTGCCGCCCTGCCGGCGTTTGGCCCGGCAGAATTTTCCGGCCCCGCGCCGCGCCGCGCGAAAAACTCAATGAAACCGGGCTTTTCTCGCTGGCATGGCGGCTGCAACGGACCGTCCGTCGGACCAGAAGGGATCCGTGAGGCGTACAATGGACAATTCACTTCTCATTAGTCTTTCGCAGCAGATCGCGGCCTATCGCTCGATGGACGTGATCGCGAACAATCTCGCCAACGTCTCCACCCCCGGCTTCAAGCGCGAAAGCGCCAAGTTCGAGGAATATGTGCAGATGGTGCGTCCCGCCGAAGGCCAGACCGGGCCCCAGCCCGTCAGCTTCGTCAAGGATGCCGGCACCATGCGCGACATCAGCCAGGGCAACATTTCCTCCACCGGCGCGCCGCTCGACCTGGCGCTCAACGGCAAGGGCTATTTCACCGTCGCCACGCCGGCCGGCGAACGCTACACCCGCGACGGCCATTTCAGCCTCAATGCCAACGGCCAGGTCGTCACCTCCGACGGCTATGCCGTGCAGGGCGAAGGCGGCGCCATCACCATCACGCCGACCGATGGCGACATCCACATCTCGTCCGATGGCGTCATCTCCAGCGTCGTCAACGGCACCCTCAACCAGCTGGGCAAGCTGCGCCTGACCGATTTCGCCGACGAACGCGCCCTCAAGCCGGAAGGCGGCAACCTCTATGCCGCCAACGGCATCGCCACTGCGCCGGCCACCGCCACGGTGGTGCAGGGGGCGCTGGAAAGTTCCAACGTCCAGCCGGTGCTGGAAATCAGCAAGATGATCGAGGTGATGCGGGCCTATGAGGCCACCGCCACCCTCTCCAAGTCGCAGGAGGATCTCAGCCGCGACGCCATCACCAAGCTCGGCGCGATGCCGAACTAAGGGAGCCAGAGACCAATGCGCGCACTTTCCATCGCCTCCACCGGCATGTTGGCACAGCAGACCAACGTCGAAGTGATCGCCAACAACCTGGCGAACATGAACACCACCGGTTTCAAGCAGCAGCGGGCCGAATTCCAGGACCTGCTCTACCAGAACATCCAGACCCCCGGTTCACAGACCTCCGACAATGGCGCGGTCGCCCCCAACGGCATCCAGATCGGCGCTGGCGTCAAGACCGCCGCCATCTACCGCATCACCACGCAGGGCGACCTCAAGAACACCTCCAACCCCTATGACGTCGCCATCCAGGGCGCGGGCTTCTTCCGCATCCAGCAGGCCGACGGCACCGACGCCTATACCCGCGCCGGCAACTTCTCGCTTTCCCCCCAGGGCCAGCTGGTGACGCAGCAGGGCCTGGTGGTGCAGCCGGGCATCGCCATTCCGCAGAACACCCTGTCGGTGCAGATCAATGCCCAGGGTCAGGTCAACGCCATGGTGGCGGGCAACACCACGCCGCAGACGGTGGGCCAGCTCGAACTCACCCGCTTCCCCAACGAGGCCGGCCTGAACGCGGTGGGCGACAATCTCTATCTGGAAACCCCGGCCTCCGGCTCGCCTCAGGCGGGCGTCCCCGGCACGCCCGGCTACGGCACCATCCAGCAGGGCTTCCTGGAAACCTCCAACGTCAACTCGGTGGACGAGATCACGGCGCTGATCACCGCCCAGCGTGCCTATGAAATGAATTCCAAGGTGATCTCCGCGGCCGACCAGATGCTGCAGGACACCGCAAGGCTGGGGAGCTAAGCCATGACCATGCTCGTCGAAGATACCGGCCTGCGCGGCAATCTGGTCCGCAAGGCCTTCCTCGTCGCCCTCTTCGTGGTGCCGTCGCTGATCCTTCTGATCGTCGGCCAGGCCTTCGCCGCCGAAGCGCCTTCCTGGAAGGTCGCTCCCGGTCATGCCGACGCTTCCGTCCGCATCGTGGTGCCGGCCCGCGACATCATGCGCGGCGAGGTGATCGGCGACAGCGACCTCACCTATGCTCAGGTTTCCGGCACCGCCCTGCCGGCCACCACCGTGACCAAATTCGAGGCCCTGACCGGCATGCAGGCCCGCCGGATGCTGCGCGCCGGCGAGAATGTCCGCCCCGACGATGTCCGCCGCCCGGTGGTCGTCACCAAGGGCCAGACCGTGACGATGAATTTCAGCGCCCCCGGCGTCGAACTCACCGCCATGGGCCGCGCCATGAGCGAAGGCGGCATCGGCGACACCGTCACGGTGCAGAACCCGGTCTCCTTCCGCATGATCACCGCCACCGTCACCGGTCCCGGCGCCGTGCGCGCCGCCGATCCCGTCGCCACCCCGATCGCCACCGCCCGCAGATAGGCCCTCCCATGAAGACGCTTCTGAAACTCCTTCCCCTGGTGCTGGCCGGGGCCGCCCTGTCCGGCTGCGGCGCGATGGACCGCATCGAGGCCATCGGCACGCCGCCCCGGCTGGCGCCGGTGGGCAATCCCGCCAATCAGGAGATCGTGGCCCGCATCCCGCAGACCCCGCCCATCAGCCACGCCAACAATTCGCTGTGGCAGGCCGGCGCCAAGAGCTTCTTCCACGATCCGCGCGCATCGCATGTCGGCGACGTCATCACCGTCAATGTCTCGGTGGCCGACACCGCCAAGCTGTCGAACTCCACCGCCCGCTCGCGCGCCAATTCCGACAATGCCGACCTCACCAATTTCTTCGGCGTCGAAACCATCCTGCCCAGCGCCATGACGCCAGGCAGCCTGGTCAAGATGGGCTCGGATACCTCCAACACCGGCGCGGGCTCGATCTCGCGTTCGGAATCCATCAGCCTGACCCTGGCGGCCCTGGTGGCGCAGGTGCTGCCCAACGGCAATCTGGTGATCGACGGCCACCAGCAGGTGCGGGTGAACAACGAGCTGCGCGACCTCAAGGTCAGCGGCATCGTCCGCACCGAGGACATCACCCAGGACAATACCGTGGATCTTGCCCAGATCGCCGAGGCCCGCATCTCCTATGGCGGCCAGGGCACGGTCAGCGACGTGCAGCAGCCAAGGTATGGCAGCCAGCTCTTCGATATACTTATGCCGTGGTAATTTGATGAACCCCCTCAGGCCTTCGCTGGCTTAACCGCCTTCGGCTCGTCAGCTACGGCCAGCTCCCCCTTCGGATGCGCTTCGCGCAAAAGGGGGAGGCGGGTCAGTGACCCAGCGGAGGTCGCCTCGCAGCTTCGCTGCGAGGCTGGAGAAAGGAATTCTCACGCCTTGGCAAAATGCCGGGGACGCCCGTGGGAGCAAAAAGCCCGGTCGCAAGACCGGGCTTTTATTTTG
>CAZYGO010000243.1:0-3781 GCA_964647455.1 uncultured Rhizobium sp. | reverse complement strand
GATGCGCTCCTGATGCTGGTGGCGATCAGCCTGTTCCAGCTTCCCAACTTCGTCAGCGGCCCGATGTACAATCCCATGTATGTGGATGTCGGCCTGTCCAAGGATGTGGTCGGTGCGGTGCGCGGCAGCTTCGGCCTGATCGGCGTCTTTGCCGGGGTGGCGGCGGGCGGGTTCCTGTCGGTGCGGCTGGGCCTGATCCCCGCCCTGATGGTCGGCGGCCTGGGACAGATCGGCGGCACCATGCTGTATGCCGCCGTGCCCTATTTCCACGACCCGGTCAGCTTCGCGGTCATCATGGCGCTGGACAATTTCGGCATCGCCATGGCTGGCATCACCCTGATCGCCTACATGTCGAGCCTGACCAGCCTGGGCTACACCGCCACCCAGTATGCCCTGCTTTCCTCGGTCTATGCCCTGGCGGGCAAGTTCCTGAAGGGCTTTTCCGGCCTGACGGTGGATTCGATGGCGGAACAGGTGGGCAGGATGGACGCTTACGTCCTGTTCTTCCTGGGTTGCGGGGCCATCGGAGTTCCCTCCCTGCTGCTGTTCGCCTGGCTGGACCGCCGCCACCGCGCCGCCCCGGAAGGGGCCGCCCGTCCCGGTTAACCGCTTCGGCAAGGCCGGTTCTTGGCCGCCCGGGCTGTCACAATTCCCTGTTCAGCGCCCCCGTCCCTGGGCTAAAATTGCAGAACTGTCGCAGTTTCCGGGTAAGGACTGCGACGAAAGGGCGCGAATCGCTGCGCCCCCCAGTTCAGGGGCAGGAAGAAACCGTGGTCAACATCTACGAAGCCGGACCCTTTGAAGGCCGCCTGCTGCAATGGCCCGTGCTGGCGACATCGGGCGCGCTGGAAGTGCGCCTGGCCGAGACCGAGCATGAAGTGCGCCAGGCCCAGCACCTGCGCTACCAGGTCTTCTACCAGGAAATGAGCGCCATTCCCTCGCCAGCGATGCGGGGGGCCGGCCGCGACTTCGACAAGTTTGACGATGTCTGCGACCACCTTCTGGTCGTGGACCGCGACGCCCATGGCGAGGATGGCCAGCCGCTGGTGGTGGGCACCTATCGGCTGACCCGCGAGAAGGATGCCGAAAAGGTCGGCGGCTTCTACACCGCCGGGGAATTCGACCTCGGCCGCATGATCAGCGGCATGCCCAAGGGCACCAAATATCTCGAGCTTGGCCGTTCCTGCATCCTGCAGAGCTACCGCAGCCGCCCCGGCACCATGCAGCTCTTGTGGAAGGGGCTGATGGCCTATGTCGCCCGCTTCGACATCGACCTGATGTTCGGCTGCGCCAGTTTTCCGGGCACCGACACCGAAGCGCTGGCGCTGCCGCTGTCCTATCTGCACCATTTCCATCCCATGCCCGCCGAACTCATGGTCAAGGCGCGCAGCGACCTTTATGTGCCGATGAACCGCATGCCGGCTGGGGCGATCGACGCCCGCGAAGGCATCCGCAGCCTGCCCGCCATCCTGAAGGGCTATGTCCGCGCCGGCTGCTGCATCGGCGATGGCGCCGTGGTGGACCACCAGTTCGACACCACCGACGTTTTCATCTTCTTCCCGCTGTCGGGGATCGACGCCCGCTACAAGAGCCGGTTCGGGCTCGTTAAGTAGCTCCACCTGGGCTTTTTTCCGATCCGTGCTAGCGTCCCGCAAAAGGGGGAGCGGGGATGCGCAAACTTGTTCTGGCCCTGGCGGGGATGCTGACCTGCGGCGCGGCGCAGGGAGCGGACCTGGCGGCCATAGATGCCTGGCGCGCCGGGCATGAACGCGAAATCCTCACCCAGCTGGATGCACTGGTCCGCCTGAAGAGCGTCGCCGCCGATCCCGCCGGGCTTGCCGCCACCGCGGCGCGGCTGGAAGGCCTGCTCAAGGCGCGCGGCTTCACCACCGCGCAATGGACGGCCGGCGGCTCGCCGCCGCTGGTCTTCGGCAGCCTCGCCGTGCCGGGCGCCCGGCGCACCGTGGTCTTTTATGCCCATTATGACGGCCAGCCGGTCACCGCCGCGGAATGGCATTCCGACGCCTTCGCCCCGGTGATGCGGGCGGCGGGGCGCGATGTGGACTGGAAGGCGGCGCCGGCGCTGGACCGCGAATGGCGCTTCCATGGCCGGGCGGTGGCGGACGACAAGAACAGCATCGTCGCCTTCCTGGCCGCCCATGACGCCCTTGCCGCCGGCGGCCAGAAGCCCTCGGTCAACATCAAGGTGGTTTGGGAAGGCGAGGAAGAACGCAGTTCTCCACACCTGCCCGAACTGCTGCGTGCCCATGCCGCCGAACTGCGGGCCGATCTGTGGCTGATCGGCGACGGCCCGCTGCACCAGTCCCGCACGCCGACGCTGTATTTCGGGGCGCGCGGCCTGGTGGCGCTGGACGCCACCGTCTATGGCCCGTCACGCCCGCTGCATGACGGCCATTACGGCAACTGGGCGCCCAACCCCGCCGTCATGGCGGCGGAGCTGATCGCATCGCTGCGCGACAGCGAGGGGCGCATCCGCATTCCCGCCTTCGCCGACGATGCCAGGCCGCTCACCGCCGCTGAGCGCGCCGCCATCGCCCGCCTGCCGCCGGTGGAGGCGGCGCTGAAGCAGGATCTCGCCCTGGGCCGCAGCGAGGGCAGTGAAGGCCTCACCGCCAGCACCATGCGCCCGGCGCTGAATGTGCGCGGTCTTTCCTCCGGCCAGGTCGGCGCCAGCGCCGCCGCGGCCATTCCCACCGAAGCGGCGATCTCCATGGACTTCCGGCTGGTGCCCGGCCAGACGCCCGCACGGGTGCGGCAGAAGATGGAGGCCTTCCTCGCGGCACGGGGCTGGAGCGTGGTGCATGACATTCCGGACGCCGGCACGCGGGCGGCGCATCCGCGCACCGTGCGGCTGGACTGGCATGACGGCTATCCCGCCCTGCGCAGCGACATGGCCAGCCCGGCGGCCAGGGCGGCGATCGCGGCGGCGAACCTGGCGGCTGGAAAGCCCGCCGCGCTGCTGCCGATGATGGGCGCCAGCGTGCCGCTCTCCCTGATGGACGAGGCCCTGCATGTGCCGCTCATCGGCCTGCCCATCGCCAATCACGACAACAACCAGCATGCCGCCGACGAGAATCTCCGGCTGGGCAATCTGTGGGACGGCGTCAGGCTCTATGCCGCGATGATGACGGCGCTGGACTGGTAATTAAGCCAAATCGAACAGCAGCACCTCGCTGGGCACGGCCGAGCGGACAGCGATGCTCGCCTGATCGGTGATGGCGGCGGCATCGCCGGCCTTCAGCACCTGGCCGCCCAACGCCACTTCGCCCCGTGCCACCTGCAGCCAGGCCTTGCGCCCCGGCGCCAGGGCATGGATCGCCTCGACACCGGCATCCAGCTTGGCCGCCCAGATTTCCGCGTCCTGTACCAGCCGCACCTCGTTGGCCACCGGCTCGGGCGCGGCGATGCGGGCAAAGTGGTTCTGTACCGCCCTGGTGTCGATGGTCTTCTGCTCATAGCCGGGCTCGATGCCGCGCTTCAACGGCATGATCCAGATCTGCAGCAGGTGGCAGGTTTCGCTGGCGCTGGCGTTGAACTCGGCATGGGTGATGCCCGTGCCGGCACTCATGCGCTTGATCTCGCCGGGACGTATGGTGCCATTGCCGCCGGTGGAATCGCTGTGGCTGATCGCCCCTTCCAGCACATAGGTGACGATCTCCATGTCGCGATGGGGATGGGGCGGAAAACCGGCCCCGCCCTTGATCCAGTCCTCGTTGATGACGCGCAACGCCCCGAAGCTCTCATGGGCCGGGTCGTAATA
>CAZYGO010000242.1:0-8092 GCA_964647455.1 uncultured Rhizobium sp. | reverse complement strand
AAGGCCAGCTGGGAATCCGCTATTCCTTTTGACTGCTGCTAGCGGCGCTCCAGCAGGATCGGGATCACGCCATTGATGTGATCCAGCTTGAGTTCGGGCGGAAATGGCGGCACGGGCTTGGCCCGCAGCACCGCGTTCAGCGCCGCGGTATCCAGCACGGGATTGCCCGAACTGCCATAGATGTCCGCCCGCACCACCGTGCCGTCGGGCAGGAAGACCAGGTGAATTCTGACGATGCCCGTCCCCATCCGGCCCGCTCCCGTCGGATACCGCAGGAACATCTGGATGTGCGCGGCCACCCGCGCCAGATAGGGGTTGATGTCATAGCCTCCTCCTCCGCCGCCCGCGGCCGCGCCGGCGCTGGCGCCGCTGCCGGCCGAGGTGCCCGACGGCGCCATGGACGGGGCACTGGCCAGGGTGGATGACGCCGGTGAGGTCTGCGCCGCGGGCGCGGGCGTCGGCTGCGGCGCCACCCTGGTTTCGGGCTGCACCGTGATGTCCGGCACCATCGCCGTCACCGTCGCCGGCTTCACCTTCGGCACGGGCGGCGCCACGTCCGGAACGGGAACGGGTTTGCTCGACAGGTCCGCCATCACGACCGGCGGCTCCTTCTCCTGCG
The DNA here is from genome assembly GCA_964647455.1 of uncultured Rhizobium sp. Lineage (GTDB taxonomy): Bacteria > Pseudomonadota > Alphaproteobacteria > Micropepsales > Micropepsaceae > Rhizomicrobium. The sequence goes on along the minus strand of CAZYGO010000242.1, from coordinate 7,473 downwards.
GCACCACAACCTGCCTGGCGACCCCCAGCAGCAGGATCAGGATCAGCCCGGCATGGGTGGCTAGCACCGCCAGGCTGGCATACAGCCGCGGCCGCTGGTCTTTGGGGTCCAGGGCGAAGCCGTGCATCTCATGCGCCGGAAAGAATGTCATGGCCCCTCCCGCTTCCCCGGTCTTGTGCCGAACATGGCTTGCCGGCCGCTATTATAATACACCCGTTGCGGTTATCGCCCATAGCCGCTGAATGGGGCTGGGACGTCGGCCAAGGCCGCATGCGGCAGTCCGCCTCCCACCGTCAGTCCTTCCCGAACTGGGCTTCCAGACTGCGCCGCATCGCGCCCACGATGCGCTGCTTCTGCAGTACCTCCGGCTGGTCCGGCACTTGATACAGGGCCGTGAGCAGCGCGATGTCGGCATGGGAAAGCTGGCGGGCCTTCAGCGCCGCGTCGCAGCCGGGCGTCAGCAGGTTGGCGATGGTCTCCAGCGGCAGGCAGGTGCCGTATTGGCTGGCCTGGGCCAGTGTCATCAGCGCCAGATAGTCGGCCAGCTCGCCCAGCGCCATGCCGGTCACGGCCTTGTTGTCCACCAGGATGGTGGCGGCGCCGATCTCCGCCGTCAGGCCGGTGTGCAGCCGGCTGAGGTTGGCGGCGGCGCCGGGCGCCTTCTCCCGCGTCGGGTCGGCGATTTCCCAGGGAATGTCGATCGAACGGAAGCCCTCATAGTCCACCTTGAAGGCGGTGTACCAGGCTTCCACCGGGTAGCGCACCGTCAGCTTCTGGCTGCCACCCTGCACCAGCAGGGGGCGGGCATTGGCGATCGAAAGCAGGCTGGCCTGCTGGTCGGCGGTGAAGAAGATGCCGACATTGGCGATGCAGGGATCATTGCGATTCACGGGCGCGCCCACCATGGTGGCGACCTCGCGGATGCGGTGCTCGATGAACCAGCCCGCAACCGGGCTCAGGCCATAGACATGCGGGCAGATCGGCTGCTTCCAGCGCGCATACTGGTCATCGATCGAAAAGGACGGCGCCAGCATGGTCTCGACCACTTGGCGCGAGGCGGTGAGGTCCTTTTCGCGCTGGGCGTCGGAATAGACCGTCTCCGGCTGTCCCGCCATCATCGGCGGCTGGGCGGATTGTGCCTGGGCGGCGGCCGGCAGGGCCAGAACGGCGAGCAGCAGCAGGCGGGGCGCACGCATGATCATTCCTTTCCGAACTGGGCTTCAAGGCTGCGCCGCATCGCACCCACGATACGCTGCTTCTGCAGCACTTCGGGGCTGTCCGGCACCTGGTAGAGGGCGGTGAGCAGGGCGATGTCGGCATGGGACAGGCGGTGGGACACGGTCCCGGCCTCGCAGCCCTGGATCATCAGGTTGGCAATGGTGGTGAGCGGCTGGCAGACGCCGCTCTGGCTGGCCTGGGCCAAGGTGATGAAGGCAAGATAGTCCGACAGCTCGCCCAGCGTCATTCCCGTCACGGCCCGTGTATCCACCAGCACGGTGGCGGCGCCGATTTCAGCGGTCAGGCCGGTGTGCAGCTTGCTTTCATTGGCCCTGACGTTGGGCCTTTCGCAGGAAATGCTGCCACCGCTGCTGCTGCTGGCCATGACGTCGCCCATGGAGTTGCCGGCCGAATTGAAGGCGGCGCTAGTGAAGCAGTCGGCCGCGGGATGGGCGATGTCAAAGGGAATGTCGATGGACTTGCTGCCATTGTAATCGACCTTGAAGGTCGCGTACCACGCCTGCACCGGATACTTCGCCGACACTTTCTGGTATCCGCCCTGGACCAGCAGCGGATTTGCGCGGGCGACGGATTCCAGGCTCGCCTGGGGCTGTACGGTGAAGATGATGCCGATATTGGCGATACAGGCATCGCTGCGGTCCACCGGCGCCCCCACCTCGGCGGCGGCCTCACGGATGCGATGCTCAACGAACCAGCCGGCGGCGGCGCTGAGGCCATAGACGTGCGGGCAGATCGGCTGCTTCCAGCGGGCATATTGCCCGTCCACCGAGAAGGAGGGCGCCAGCATCCGCTCCACCATCTGCTGCGAGGCGGTCAGATCCTTCTCGCGCTGGGCATCGGAATAAACCGTCTCCGGCGCGCCCATCACCATAGGCGGCTGGGCGGGCTGCGCCCCGGCTGCGGCAGGCAGCGTCACCAGGGACAAAACCAGAAACAACTGCGAGCCGTGTTTCATCTTTTCTTCCCTTGCCGCTCACCGATGCTTGCGGCGTTCACTCCTTGCCGAACTGGGCCTCCAGGCTGCGCCGTGCCGCGCCGGCGATGCGGCCCTTCTGCAGCTGCTCCTGCGCGTCTCCGGTTTCGTAGAGGCCGGTCAGCAGCGCGATATCGGCATGGGAAAGCTTGTGCGCCTTGTAGGCGGCGGCGCAGTCGCTCACCAGCAGGTTGGCGATGGTTTCCACCGGTATGCAGGCGCCGTATTGCGCCGTCTGCGCCAGGGTCAGAAGGGTCACATAGTCGCCCAGCTCTCCCAGCGTCATGCCGATCACCTTCTTGGTGTCCACCAGCACGGTAACGGCGGCCATTTCAGGCTTCTGGCCGGTGCGCAGCCGGCTGAGATTGGCCGGGGCATAGACCTGCGAGGTGTTCGAGATGCGCTCGGGGATGTCGATCGCCTTGACGCCCTTGTTGTTGGTTTTGAAAGTGGCGTACCAGGCTTCGATCGGATAGCGCACCGTCTGCTTCTGGTCGCCGCCGACCACCAGATAGGGGCTGGCACTGGCGATGGAGGCCAGGCTGGCCTGCGGATCGGAGGTGGCGATGATGCTGATGTTGGCGACGCAGTCGCTGCGGTCCACCGGCGCGCCCACCTGGGCCGCGACGGCACGGATGCGCCGCTCGATGACCTGTGCCGCGGCGGGCGCCAGGCCCGAGACATGCGGGCAGACCGGCTGCTTCCAGCGCACATACTGTTCATTGTCGGTGAAGGAGGTTGCCAGCACGGTCGCCACCATCTGGTTCGCCGCGTTGTCATCCTTGCTGCGCTGGGCGTCGGAATAGACTTGCGCGGGGGTGTCCGCCAGGGCGCCGCCGGCCAGCACGGGCGGCATCAGCAGCAGGAATGTCAAAGCCAGGTTCTTGTTCACGACAGCCCTCATATTCGCCGCGGCACCCTAGCATTCCCCGGCCCGCCGCCAAATCCGTGCCTGGATGGGAAACCGCCGGTGTCGGCCGGCCCTGACCCGACGCCTCGTCCCCGCGCGTGGGTTCCAGCTCACGGGGTGATCGTATTGACGCGAAGCCTTTGGGTCGGCCCAGGCAGGCCGGATCAGGTCGCTGACCGGCATTGCCATTGTATGAGTTTTACCATACAATATGACAATGCTGCTGAATCACCTGGCGATCGAGGACACCGGCGTGCCGATCTATGTCCAGCTGCGCCAGCAGATTGCCGCGGCGCTGGGGCGCGGGGTGCTGGCAGCGGGAGCACGGCTTCCGACCATGCGCGAGGTGTCGGTGGCGCTGAAGATCGACCTCAACACGGTCCAGCGCGCCTATGCCGAACTCGAGCGCGACGGCCTCATCACCCTCACACGGGGGCGCGGCTCCTTCGTCGCGGAGGCGCCGCCGCCGCGCGACCACAAAGCCGCCGCCGACCGCCTGGCGGCGCAGGCCGCGGCCCAGGCGCGTGCTTGCGGCATCGCGCTGGAAGATTTGGCGGCGGCGCTGGCGCGGCTGACGGCGCGCGCATGAAGGACCTGCTTCCCTTCTTCATCGTGCTGGCGTTCATCGCCATCGCCAACATTGCCGCCGCGCGGAAGCAGGGAAAGGATCGCCCCGGCGTGCCGCAGACCATCAGGAAGGCGGTGCGCACCGCCGCGCGCCTCGACAGCGGCGCCATCGGCCTGGACATGATCCGCCGCGCCCGCGCGGCCCAACAGCAACGCGCCGCATCCGACAGCGACAGCAGAGTTTCACAACCGGAGGGTCTTCGCATGAATCCCATTTCCGCACTGGTCTTCGTGATCTTCATCGGCGGGGCGGTCCTTGCCTTCCTCGCGCACATGCCGCCCGCCGTCCCGATCGCGCTGGCGGTGATCGGCCTCTTCCTCGGTTATTCCATCAAGATGGCGCAGCAATGGGAAAAGGCGGTGATCCTGCGCCTGGGCAGGCTGCATGCGGTCAAGGGGCCCGGGCTCTTCATCCTGGTCCCCATCATCGATGCGGTGGCGGTGTGGATCGACCAGCGCATCCGCACCAACGAGTTCAGCGCCGAACAGGCCCTGACGCGCGACACCGTGCCGGTGAATGTGGATGCCATCGTCTTCTGGATGGTGCATGACGCTGAGCGGGCGGCGTTGGAGATCACCGATTATGCCAGCGCCGTGAACCGCGTCGCCCAGACCAGCTTGCGCGAAACCATCGGTTCCTCGCTGCTGTCCGAGCTGTTGTCGGAGCGCAAGCAGGCCGACGCGGTGCTCAAGGAGGTGATCGGGGCCAAGACGGCGGAATGGGGCGTCACCGTCAATTCGGTCGAAATCCGCGACGTCGCCATCCCCGACACGCTGCAGGACGCCATGAGCCGTCAGGCCCAGGCGGAGCGCGAGAAGCAGGCCCGCGTCACCCTGGGTGCGGCGGAAGAGGAAGTGGCGCAGAAATTCCTCAACGCGGCGCGCATCTACGCCTCCAGCCCGGAAGCGCTGCAGCTGCGTGCCATGAACATCATCTATGAAACCACCAAGGAGCGCGGCGCCACCATCCTGATGCCGACCGCAATGGTCGATGCGATGAATCCCGGGGCGGCGGCGTTTGCCCTCAACATGGCCAAGATCGACGCCGGCAGGCCGGACGCGGGCAAGAGCTGATGGCGAAGTGGTTCCGAAGGAAGACTCTCGGCTATGGCTGGGCTCCCTGCACCTGGCAGGGATGGATGGTGATGGCCCTTTTCACCGCCGCCGTCGCTGCGGCTGCGGCTGGCGCGCGGCAGTTGGGTCCCGACCGGACCGTTGCGGCGATCGGAATGTTGGTGATCGGTCTTTTCGTCGTCACCGCCTTCACCAGCGGCAGGGACTCCGATGACTAGATGACGCGCTCGACCTTGCCGTCCACGCTCATCAGCCAGAACTCGCTGGCTAGTTCGGGATGCAGCTTCTTGAGCTTGGCTTGGACCTCGGCCATCACGCTCTTGTGCTGCGCCAGCTCGGCCGCGCCTTCGCCCTTATAGTCCTTGCCGAACGCCACCTTGTAGGCGCCACAGTCGCGATGATCGACCACGATCACCTTCTTGATGTGGTGCAGCGTGATGGCGATGCTGATATGATCCCAGAAGGCGGCGGTGGAGGAGGGGAACTTGGCCGACACCGCCGCCAGCGACGCGCCGGCCAGCGAAACCTGGTCATAGTCGTTGGTCATCTTGTGGCTGTCGAAGAACTTCACCGCATCATCCACCAGCCGGTAGTCGATGCAGGTGATGGCCAGCGCCGTCACCGTTGCGCCCTGCGCTTCGGTCGTGACGAGGCTGACGCCCAGCGCGGTTCCGCCAAGGGCGCCCAGCAGCTGGCGCCGGTTTGTTTCCGTGCACATGGAATTCCCCCACAAAATGTCGTTCGAAATCGCGGAGACATTACCGAAAAAGGCGGGATTCCGCGAGTCTGCCGCCATCGCCGCTGCGGCGCGGCTCTTGACCTTGGCGATGCCGCGGCGCGAGCATCACCTTTAGCTGGAGGGGTGCGATGCGCCCGTCAGGTCGCACAAGCGCCCCGAGACCCGCGAAACGGTTTCGAGACAGGAGGCGCTTCATGTCCGGCCAAACCCCAACAGGAAACACGCAGCGTATAAAAGCCGGGCCGCGGGCCGTGGCCATCCTTGGCCCCTACGGCAGCGGCAAGACCACGCTCCTGGAAAGCATCGCCGCCATCACTGGCGCCAGTCCCCGCAAGGGTGCCGTGACCGACGGCTCCAGTCTGGGCGACAGCGCGCCCGAAGCGCGCGCCCGCCAGATGAGCACCGAACTGAACGTTCTCACCACCCGTTTCCTGGGCGAGGATTTCACCTTCCTGGACTGCCCCGGCTCGATCGAGCTGGCGGGCGAGATGCTGGGCGTGCTGCCGGGCATCGATGCCGCCATCGTGGTGGCCGAACCCGATCCCGCCAAGGCGGTCCTGCTCCAGCCCCTGCTGCGCCTGCTGGCGGAAAAGCGGGTGCCGCATCTCATCTTCGTCAACAAGTTCGACAAGGCGCGGGGTGCTTTCCGCGCCCTCCTGGCTGCCTTGCAGGGCGCCAGCGAGTTGCCGCTGCTGCTGCGGCAGATTCCGATCTGGGAAGAAGGCACCGCCGCCGGTTTCGTGGACCTTGCCCTGGAAAGGGCCCATCGCTGGCAGGCCCATGCGGCCTCGCAGGTGGTGGACATCGCCGATGCCCGCAAGGAAAAGGAGGCCCGCTTCCAGATGCTGGAAAAGCTGGCCGACCATGACGAGCATCTGATGGAAGAGTTGCTGGGCGATATCGAGCCCAGCCGCGACGAGGTCTTTGGCGACCTGCGCCGCGAATTCGTCAGCGCGCAGGTGGCGCCGGTGCTGATCGGCTCGGCCGAAGGCGATAATGGTGTTCGCCGCCTGCTCAAGGCTCTGCGCCATGAAGTGCCCGATGTCTCCGCCGCCGCTGCCTGTCTGGCGGCGACGCGCGAGCATGGCGCGGTGGTGCAGGTGCTCAAGACTCTGCATGGCGGCCATGGCGGCAAGCAGAGCCTGGTCCGTGTGCTGCGCGGCAGCCTTAAGGAAGGCCAGATGCTCTACGGCCCTGGTGGGCGCGAGGCCCGCATCGCGGGCATCTCCTCGCTGGTCGGAAACCGCGCGCTCAAGCGCGCCACGGCCGAGGAAGGCGATGTCGTGGCGCTGGCCAAGCTGGAGCCTTTCGCCACCGGCGACATGCTGACGGCGGTGAAGGGCGGCGGCCGGCATATCCCCATCGCCTGGCCGGTGCCGGTCTATCGCCTGGCGGTGGCGGCGCATGACCGCAAGGACGAGGTCAAGCTCACCGCCGCCATCGCCCGGCTTTGCGAGGAAGATCCCTCCCTCAGGTTCGAGCAGAATGCCGAGACCCAGGAAATGCTGCTGGCCGGGCAGGGCGAAATTCACCTCCAGCTTGCGGTGGAGAAGCTGGCGCACCGCTTCGGCCTGTCACTGGACACGCACAAGGCGCGGGTGCCCTATCGCGAAACCATCCGCAAATCCGCCACCAGCCGCGGCCGCCACAAGCGTCAGTCGGGTGGCCATGGCCAGTATGGCGACTGCGTGCTGGAGATCGCGCCCCTGCCGCGCGGTTCCGGCTTCGTCTTCCACGACCGCATCAAGGGCGGCGTAGTGCCCAAGCACTGGATTCCCTCGGTCGAGAAAGGCGTGCGCGAATATCTCAGGGCCGGTCCCCTGGGCTTTCCGGTGGTGGATGTCTCGGTGGCGCTGGTGGACGGCTCCTTCCATTCGGTGGATTCCTCCGACGCCGCTTTCCAGACCGCCG
>CAZYGO010000241.1:0-7719 GCA_964647455.1 uncultured Rhizobium sp. | reverse complement strand
ATCTCCGACACCATCACGCGGCAGCCGGCGTTGCGCAGGCTGGCGGCGGAGCCCTTGCCGACATCGCCGAAGCCCGCAACCATGGCGACCTTGCCGGCCATCATCACGTCGGTGCCGCGGCGGATGCCGTCCACCAGCGATTCCTTGCAGCCATAGAGATTGTCGAACTTCGACTTGGTGACGCTGTCATTGACGTTGATGGCGGGGAACAGCAGCTTGCCTTCCTTGGCCATGATGTAGAGGCGGTGCACGCCGGTCGTGGTTTCCTCCGAGACGCCCTTGATGTTGCCCGCGATCTCGGCGAACCAGCCCTTGGGCTTTTCCTTCAGCAGGCGCTTGATCAGGGCGTAGAAGACTTCCTCTTCCTCGTTCGAGGCGGTTTCGAGGAAGGCGACATCGCCCTGCTCGGCGCGCAGGCCCAGATGCACCAGCATGGTGGCGTCGCCGCCATCGTCCAGGATCATGTTGGGCGTGCCGCCGCCGTGCCATTCGAACAGCTTGGCGGTGTAGTCCCAGTAATCCTTCAGGCTCTCGCCCTTGACGGCGAAGACGGGGATGCCGGCGGCGGCGATCGCGGCGGCGGCGTGATCCTGGGTCGAATAGATGTTGCACGAGACCCAGCGGATGTCGGCGCCCAGCGCCTTGAGGGTTTCGATCAGCACTGCGGTCTGGATCGTCATGTGCAGCGAGCCGGCGATGCGCGCGCCCTTCAGGGGCTGCTTGGGGCCGTATTCCTCGCGGATCGCCATTAGGCCGGGCATCTCGATCTCGGCGATGGCGAGTTCCTTGCGGCCCCATTCGGCGAGGGAAATGTCTTTGACGATGTAGTCGGTGAAGGCCATGACGCGCAGTCCTTGCGAGAATTTCGCGGTCGGCTATAGCAGCCGTCCCGAAGCAGGGCAAGGAACATATAAAGAAATCTGCATATGATCCGGATAGCGCCGAAAAGCGCCGTCATTTCAATGGGAAGGATTCAGCCGGCGACTGTGAAGGCGGCCGGCGGCAGGCCGGCGCGCGACCGTTCGGCCATCGTCCCATAGGCCTCTTCCAGCGCGCGGGCGAGGCGGTCCATGTCGAAGAGCGCAAAGCCCTTGCGGCCCTGGTCCAGGCGATCGCGGTACGACGCCAGCAACGCCCGATCGCGCGCCAGCCGCAATGCCAGCGCCGTGTAGTCCGCCAGGGTCGCGGCCGCGAGTTCGGGCATGTCCACTGCCGCCAGGGCGCTGGCCGAGACCCGGCTGGCGAAGGCGGCGCCGGCCAGCGTGACCAGCGGCAGGCCCGCCCACAGCGCCTCGATGGCGGTGGAATGACCGGCAAAGGGCGCGGTGTCGAGAAACAGGTCGGCCAAGCGGTGGCGAGCGATGTGCTCGGCTTCGGCGGCGGCGGGCGCGAAGACCAGCCGTTCGGGCGCGATGCCACAAGCCGCCGCTTCCCGCCGCAGGTTGCGCGAAGCCGCCTCGTTGTTGTGGCGCAGCCAGAGCACGCTGCCGGGCACCGCCTGGAGCAGCTCCATCCAGGCGCGGAAGACGGGGGGCGTGATCTTCCAGACCCCGTTGAAGGCGCAGAAGACGAAGGCGCCGTCCGGCAGTCCGGCCTGGGCGCGCGTCACCGTGGCGCCGAACGGGTCGCGGCCCGGATCGAAGGGATGGTAGCAGCGGGGCAGGCGCACCAGCTTCTCGCTGAAATCGCCGTCGCGGCCCGGCGGGGTCACGACGGCATCGGCGATGAGGTAATCGATGAAATCGCTGCCGGTGGTGGCGGCCCAACCCAGCCAGCTGACCTGGACCGGCGCGGGCCGCCGCGCCGCGATGCCGGGACGGGCCCCCGAGGTGTGGCCGCCCAGATCCACCAGGATGTCGATCTCGCCCGCCGCCAGCAGCCGCGCCGTCGCCTCATCATTGCGGCCGGACACGTCCACGAAATGATCGAAGGCCGTGGCCAGGCGCCGCCGCGTCGCGCTGCCGTCATCGGGGCCGGTCGAGACGGCGAAAAGCTCGAAGCGGCTGCGGTCATGCCGTTCCAGCAGGGCGACGCTGGTGTTGCCGACCGCATGATTGCGGAAATCATGGGAGAGATAGGCGAGCTTCAGCCGCCGGCCGGAGGCGGCGTGCCGCTGCGGCAGCGGCGTGCCGCGGGCGCCATACTGATTCCTGACATAGGCGGCGGCGCAATCGCGCTGCAGTACCGGATCGTCGGAACATTGCAGCAAACGCAGCGGCGCGGGCAGCAGCCCGGCCCTGGCAAGTTCCAGCAGCCTTGGCTCCAGCGCCTGGCGCTGCGCGAAATCGCAGGTCATCAGGCTGGTTTCCAGGAGGCCGTCAAAGGCGAAGGGCGCGTCGGGATGCTCGGCATGGAGCCGCTTCATCTCGGCATGGGCCTCGTCGGCGCGCTTGAGCGCCAGCAATGCCGTGGCGCGGGCCAGGCGCGCGGCGCCCATTCCCGGGTCGGCGGCAAGGGCGCGGTCGAGATAGCCCAGCGCCTCCTCATGCCGTTCGCGCCGCGCCAGCAGGCTGCCGCACTGGTACAGCGCCGCGACATCGCCGGGCGCGAAGGCGAGCGCCTGCCGGTAGGCGGCCAGGGCTTCGTCGGGGCGGTTGAGCTTTTCCAGCGTGGCGCCGCGATTGACCAGCGCCATGGGCAGGCGCGGCTCCAGCCGCAGCGCCGCGTCGAAATCGGCCAGCGCCTCCAGCGGCCGCGCCATCCGCACCAGCGTCAGGCCGCGATTGATCAGCGCGCCCGGATAGGCCGGCCGCAGCGACAGTGCCCGCGTGAAGGCCACCCGCGCCGCCTCGAGCCGGTCGAGTTCGAGCAGCGCGTTGCCGCGTTCATTCTCGATTTCCGCCATGGGCGGACTGAAACGCTGCGCCTGGTCGAAACTTGCCAGCGCCTCGTCCGGCCGTCCCAGGTCGCGCAGCGTCAGGCCGTGATTGAACCAGAGGGCGGGATTGTCCCGCACGCTTTTCAGCGCCTGGCTGTAGAGCTTTTCCGCCTGGGCGTGCCGGCCCTGGTTCTGCAGGCGGAAGGCCCTGTCGAGAAGCTGCTCTACCGACATGCGGACAATACCGATTGGGCCCGGGGGCCGATTTGAATTTCGCTCCATAACATGATTGCCTGCCGCAAAGCCCGGAGCAACCGGAACCGCACGACAGACCCGGGGGGAAACATGCAACGCCGCTGGCTGGTCCTGCTGCCGGTCATCTTCATCACCTACAGCCTGGCCTATCTCGACCGCGCCAATTACAGCTTCGGCGCCGCCGCCGGCATGGCGAACGACCTCAACATTTCCCAGAACGCCAATGCCTGGCTGGGGGCGCTTTTCTTCCTCGGCTATTTCGCTTTCCAGATTCCGGGCACGCTCTGGGCCCAGCGCCACAGCGTCCGCAAGCTTATCTTCGCCGGCCTGATCGCCTGGGGCGCGCTGGCCGCCGGCATCGGCCTGCTCTCCGACCTGCGCGCCCTGGTGGCGGTGCGTTTCCTGCTGGGCGTGGTCGAAAGCGCGGTGCTGCCGGCGCTGCTGCTGCTGGTGGCGCGCTGGTTCACCCGGGGCGAACGCGCCCGCGTTTCCTCCATCCTGATCCTGGGCAATCCCGTCACCGTCACCTGGATGTCGGTGCTGTCCGGCTACCTCGCCAATGCGCTGGGCTGGCGCATGATGTTCATCCTGGAAGGGCTGCCGCCCATTCTCTGGGCCTTTGTCTGGTGGAAGTTGGTGGCGGACCGCCCGGCCGAGGCGAAGTGGCTGGCGCCGGGCGACCGCAGCAGGCTGGAAGCGCAGCTGGCGGAGGAGCAGCGCGGCATTCCCACCGTGCCGAACCTGAAGGCGGCGCTGACCTCGCCGCTGGCGCTGGCCCTGGCGCTGCAATATTTCGCCTGGAGCGCCGGGCTTTACGGTTTCGTGCTCTGGCTGCCCTCGATCCTGCGCGGCTATGGCCAGGGCATGGTTGCGGTGGGCTGGCTCAACGCCGCGCCCTATGCGGTGTCGGCGCTGGTGATGGTGCTGGCCTCGTCCCTGTCCGACCGCGCCCTCCGGCGCAAGCCGGCGATCTGGCCGCCGCTGCTGCTGGGGTCGGCGGCCTTCCTTGGCTCCTATTTCCTGGGCGGCAGCAATTTCTGGCTCGGTTTCGCCCTGCTGGTGGTGGCGGGCGCCTGCATGTACGCGCCCTATGGACCCTTCTTCGCCTATATCGCCGAACGCTTTCCCACCAATGTGGCGGGCGGCGCCACCGCGCTGATCAACAGCATGGGCGCGCTGGGCAGCTTCGCCGGTACCTATGTGGTGAAATGGCTGAACGACTGGACCGGCTCGCCGGATATCTCCTACCTGACGATGGGCGCGATGCTGGCGGTGTCGGCGCTGATCACGATGGGATTGCCGGAAGGGAAGAAGGGCTGATAGGCGTTTCTGCGCTTATCGGCGATTATTCTTCCTGCCGCGGGCGACCTCAAGTCGCGCGGCACGACGCTGTCGCTAGCCGCCGCGGCCGCCCTTGGCGTTCGACCATGCGGCAACGCCGCTCGGTCTCACTCTTCGCCAAACTTCGCATCGACGAGCGCAAGCATCGCAACAAGCGCCTCTGCCGCGTCCGGCCCCTGGGCGGTGATTTCGATCTCCGAGCCGATCGAGGCTGCCAGCATCATCAGGCCCATGATCGAACGGCCATTGACGGAATTGCCGTCCTTGATGACGTGAATTTCGGACTGGAAGCGGGCCGACGCCTCGACGATCTTGGCGCTGGCCCGCGCATGCAGGCCGCGCTTGTTCCTGATGATCGCCTTGGCCCGCAGGATCTCGGCCATCAGCTACCCAGGTCAGTCGAGCCCGCGCGCATGTATTTGCGTCCGGCCTCGATCGCCTCCTTCACCGCCTGGTCCAGCGGCAGCTTGTTGCGGACGTCGATCAGCTTGATCAGCGAAGGCAGGTTGGCGCCCGCCAATACCTCGATCTTGCCCTTCTCCAGAAGCGTCAGCGCCAGGTTGCACGGCGTGCCGCCGAACATGTCGGTGGCGATGACGACGCCGTTGCCGACATCGACGGACTTGGCCGCCGCGGCGATCTCGCGCTGACGCCGTTCGATATCGTCTTCCGGGCCTATGCAGATGGCGCGCAGATGAGTTTGCGGCCCCACCATGTGTTCCATCGCCGCGATGAATTCCTGGGCGAGGCGGCCATGGGTAACAAGCACAAGTCCGATCATGACGGTTCCATCAAAGCGCGGGGAACTTAGCAGGAAGGCCCCGCCGCCACAGGCCTATTTGGTGACAAAAGTGTCGCGGAACAAGCCCTGGGAAAAGGCCCGCAAGGCTAGCGCGATCTTGGCGGGATCGCTGGCATGGCGACCGTCCAGGCCGATCAGGGGCAGGGCCGGCGCGCCCTTCAGGCCGCGCGGCATCCAGCTTTCGGCCGGGGGCAGGCGCGGGCCTTCGCGGCCCAGCGCCACCGCCAGCTTCAGCCGCGCCGCTTTCGCCGGCAGGCTGACAATGCCCACCCCGCGCACTTCCAGCAGGCCCGTGATGGTGTTGGGCGCGGCGGCGCGGATGCCGCCCCGCACGAGCGACAGCATGGTGCGGTCATCGGCCACCAGCGACCAGCCTTCGTGCAGCAGCCGCAGCGCCAGGTCCGACTTGCCGCTGCCGCTTTCGCCCAGGAGCAGCACGCCGGCCCCGCGCAGCGCGACGCAGCTGGCATGCACGATCACGCTCATGGCGTTCTCCTTCATGTCCGGGCGAGGGGCAGGTCGACCACCAGCCGCGCCCCGCCGCCGCCGCGATTCTCCGCGAAGATGCGGCCGCCGGCATTCTGCGTCACCTGCCGCGCGATGGAGAGGCCGAGGCCGGAATTGTTGCCGAAGGGCGCGGCGCTGCCGCCGCTTTCCCCCGGCGGCATGGGCCGCTCGGTGGTGTAGAAGCGCTCGAAGATGGATTCCAGATTCTCCTCCGGAATGCCGGGGCCTTCATCCTCCACCGTCACCCGCGCCATGACCTCGAACGGCGCCGCCGTGACCGTCACCGTTCCGCCCGGCGGGCTGAAGGAGACGGCATTGTCGATAAGGTTGCGGAAGACCTGGCCCAGCCGTTCGCCATGGCCGTTGACGGTGGCGCCCGGCGGCAGTTCGTCGCGCAGCACGAACTTCACGCCCTGGGGATTTTCCGTCATGCGATAGATGTCGATGATGGTAGCGAGCAGCCGCGACAGGTCCACCGGCTCGCGGGTCTCGCGCGACAGTTCGGCGTCCAGCCGCGAGGCGTCGGAAATGTCGGTGATCAGGCGGTTGAGGCGGTTGATGTCGCCGCGCGCGATCGCCAGCAGGCGGGCGCGGTCGGCCTCGGGCGCCCGCTGCATCATCTCCAGCGCCGAGGAGAGCGAGGTCAGCGGGTTCTTTAGCTCATGCGCGACATCGGCGGCGAAGCGTTCGATGGCGTCGATGCGGTCATAGAGCCCGGTGGTCATGGAGCGCAGGCTGTCGGCCAGGTCGCCGATCTCGTCGGTGCGCTCCGGAAAATTGGGGATCTCGCCACGGCCGCCGGTCTCTGGGTCCACCTGGCCGAAGCGGACGCGGTCGGCCGCCGCCGCCAGCTTGCGCACCGGCTCGCCGATGGTGCCGGCAAGATAGAGCGAGGTCAGCATCATCACCGCGAAGGCCAGCAGCACCACCTGGAAAAGGGTGGTGCGCTCCTGGCGCACAATGTCGTCAATGTCGCCGCCTTCGGTGGTGATCAGCAGGGCGCCATAGACCGCCTTTACCCGCTGCACCGGCACCGCCACCGACAGCACCAGCCGGTTCTGGCTGTCCACGCGCTCGGCGCTGTCGCGCTCGCCGGCCAGGGCGTTCTTCACTTCGTGATAGGAATTGCCGTAATTGCCGCCCTCGTAATAGGGCTCGAGTTCGGCGAAGGGGCGCACGCCCATGATGCCGTCATAGATGCGGCGCAGCCATTCGCGGGTCTGGGTGACGATGTCCAGCGCCGGCAGCTCCGCCCTCTGCACCACGTTGCGGGCGAGCAGCTGGCGGGTGTCCACCGCCAGTCTTCCGTCGGGCAGATAGAGACGGGCGCGAAGGCCCGTGGGCGCGATCAGCGATTTCAGCAGCGACTCGGCGGCGCCAAGGTTGAGCGGCTTGGCATCGTCCTGGGCATCGGTGGCATAGTTGGCGACGGCGCTGGCGGCGATCGCCGCCTGCTGCTGCACGCCGGCCAGCCTTTCGGTCACCAGGCCGCGGCTGGAGGATTGCACCGCCACCACGCCACCGGTCAGCACCAGCAGGGCGATGGCGTTGAAGCCGATGATGCGCCAGGTGAGGGCGGAGAAGCGCGGAAAAATCGGGAGCCTACTCCTTGTAGCGGTAGCCCACGCCGTAAAGCGTCTCGATGGCGTCGAAATCGTCCGCCACCTGCTTGAACTTCTTGCGCAGCCGCTTGATGTGGCTGTCGATGGTGCGGTCATCGACATAGACCTGGTCGTCATAGGCCGCGTCCATCAGGCTGTCGCGGCTCTTGACGAAGCCGGGGCGCTGCGCCAGCGCCTGCAGGATCAGGAACTCGGTGACGGTCAAGCGCACCGGCTTGCCCTCCCAGGTGCATTCATGGCGCTGCGGGTCCAGCGCCAGCTTGCCGCGCACCAGGCTGTCCTTTTTGGGTTCGGCGCCGGCGGCGGGCTTGCCTTCGGCGCGGCGCAGCACCGCGCGCGCCCGTTCCAGCAGCAGGCGCTGGGAGAAGGGCTTG
>CAZYGO010000240.1:0-4434 GCA_964647455.1 uncultured Rhizobium sp. | reverse complement strand
GCCAGACCTGCGGTTCGGGCCCCTCGGGAACCCGCACCACCACATCCACCGTCTCGCTGCGATGGCCATGGCTGATGTCTTCCAGCAGCGCGCCCAGCGGCAGGCGGGCGATGCCGCCCAGAAGCTCGGCGCCCGGATGGGCCAGGCCCGCGATGATGGCGCGGCAACGCTCCGCCTGTTCGCGCAGCAGGCGGGCATCCTCGATCTCGGGCGAATTCTCCGGCAGTACCCGTTCCAGTTCGCGCGCCACCACCGCGATGGTGCCCAGCGGCGTGCCCAGTTCATGCGCCGCCGCCGTCGCCAGCGCGCCGATCGAGGCGAGGCGCCTTTCGCGCGAAAGCGCCAGCTGCGTCGCCGACAGGCCCGCCGACATGCGCGCCGATTCCGAGGCGATGCGCCAGGCATAGACGCTGGTGAAGCCGATCCCCAGCACCAGCGCCGCCCAGATACCGGCCTGGTAGAGCGGCGGCAGCACCAGCACGTCGGCCTGCGGCCAGGGCAGCGGCCGGTGCCAGATGCCGATCACGCTCACCGCCGCGAAGGCAAAAAAGGCCAGGATGATGGTGTTGGACAGGTTCAGGATGGTGGCGGCGATCACCACCGGCGCCAGGAACATCAGGGCGAAGGGATTGGCGATGCCGCCGGTGAAATAGAGCAACGTCGCAAGCTGGGCGACGTCGAAGGCGAGATAGAAGGTGGCCTCGCGGTTGGAGAGGCGGTGGCTGGCGGGATAGCGCAGCGCCAGGAGCGTGTTGAGGGCGGCGCTGGTGAGGATGGCGGCGGCGCAATACAGGATCGGCAGCGGATAGCCGAAGGCGAAATAGACCAGCAGCAGCGTGCCGGACTGTCCCGCCACCGCCATCCAGCGCAGATAGGTGAGGGTGCGAAGGCGCACCCGCCCGCCCGTCGCGCTCAGGCCGGAGGCGGAAAAGAAGGTCCGCCGCGGCCCCTTTGTCCCCGGTTGCGCCGTCACCACGGCTTTCCCCTTTTTTCTTTCCTTGGCCGCATGGCGGCATTACAGCATGGGCCAGCGACGGCGCAAAAGGCTCCCATGTTCCGCAAGCCGCAATTGCTGATCCCCTACCTGCTGCTGGTGGCGGCGCTGGCGGGGGTCGGCCTGTGGTACCAGGCGCGCCAGGCCCGGACCGGCGCCGACGTGCCTGTACTCGGCAAGGTGGTGGGCACCGGCGCCATCGCGGTGGGCGGACCCTTCACCCTCACCGACCAAAGCGGCAGGCGCGTTTCCTCCAGCGACTTCCGCGGTCGCTACATGCTGATCTATTTCGGCTACAGCATGTGTCCGGACGTCTGCCCCACCACCCTGGCGGTGATGGCCGATGCGCTGACCAGGGTCGATCCCGCCGGCAAGAAGATCGTGCCGATCCTGATCACCATCGATCCGGAGCGCGACACGCCCCAGGTGCTGGCACCCTACATGAAGGAATTCGGCGACCAGTTTGTCGGCCTGACCGGAAGCCCGCAGCAGATCGCGGCGGTGGAGAAGGAATACAAGGTCTATGCGAGGAAGAAGCCGCTGGACGAGACGAAGGGGCTGGCCGGCGGCTATGGCATGGACCATTCCAGCGTGCTGTACCTGATGGGGCCGGACGGCAAAATCGTCAGCTACTGGGACGAGCTGATCCCGGCGCAGAAGCTGGAAGAGGAATTGCGGGCCAAGGTGAAGACCTGAGCGCCGCGCGGCCGGGCTAGAACTTCGGAAGCGGCAGGCGGTTCTGGGCGCAGGCCGCGATCAGCGTGTTCTGCATCAGGCAGATGATGGTCATGGCGCCGACGCCGCCGGGCACGGGCGTGATGGCGCCGGCCACCTCTTTCGCCGCCTCATAGTCCACATCGCCCACCAGCCGGGTCTTGCCGTCGCCCGCCTCGACGCGGTTGATGCCGACATCGATCACGGTGGCGCCGGGCTTGATCCAGTCGGCCTTGACGAATTCCGGCTTGCCGATGGCCGCCACCAGGATGTCGGCGCGGCGCGCCAGCATGGGCAGGTCCCTGCTGCGCGAATGCGCCATGGTGACGGTGGCGTTCGCCGCCAGCAGCAATTGCGCCGCCGGCTGTCCGAACAGGAGCGAGCGGCCGATCACCAGCGCCTCCTTGCCGGCGATGTCGCCGACATACTGCTTGAGCAGCAGCATGACGCCCGCCGGGGTGCAGGAGACCAGATGGGCGCGGCCTGAAAGCAGCAGGCCGGCATTGGTGGGCGTCAGCGCGTCCACATCCTTGGCCGGATCGAGCGCATCGAGCACCGCATTCTCGTCCAGATGCCGGGGCAGCGGCAGCTGCACCAGGATGCCGTGCACCGAGGGATCGGCGGAAAGCGCCTTCACCTTGCCGACCAGTTCGGCCTGGCTGGTGTCCTGGGCGAGTTCGACATGGATGGAATTGAAGCCCAGCGCCTCGGCGGTCTTGCGTTTGTTGCGGACATAGACTTCGGAGGCCGGGTCGTTCCCCACCAGCACGGTGGCCAGGCCCGGCACCAGGCCGTTCTGCGCCTTCAGCCGCGCGGCTTCCTCGGCGATGCGGCCGCGCAAGGTGGCGGCGACGGCCTTGCCGTCGATAACGGTCGCGCTCATCAGAAGCGGAAGGACAGATAGGTGATGGTGTATTGCAGGAACCAGATCGCCACCAGCACCACGATGGGCGAAAGGTCGAGCCCGCCGATGCTGGGCAGGATGCGGCGCACCGGACGGAACACCGGCTCGGTCAGGGCGTAGAGGATGCGCAGCAGCGTGCGGACGAAATTGTTGCGCTCGTTGATGACATTGAAGGCCGCCAGCCAGCTGACGACGACCGCCGCCAGGACAACCCATTTGTAGATTTCCAGCAGCTCGATCAGGAGGGCGGCGAGGGGATTCAGCATGGCGTGGTTTTAGCCTTCCGCGCCGGGCATTGGAACCCGGCCAGCGCTGTCTTGACGGGTTTCGTCCCCATCCCTAAAACCCCCGCTCACTGGGGGGTATCCCCGAACCGGTTCGGGGCTGTAGCTCAGTTGGGAGAGCGCCTCGTTCGCAATGAGGAGGCCAGCGGTTCGATTCCGCTCAGCTCCACCATCCCCCTTCGGGGATGCCGAACCGGCCTTTTCGCCCCGCATCCGTCCCCCGCCCCGTTAAAAAAGCATTTACCACTCCGGCGCATAGCATGGGGCGATGCGCCGCCTCTTTTCCGCACTGGCCCTGCTTGCCCTCGCCACAGGTTCCGCCCTGGCGGCAGAGGAAGGCGGCCATGGCGGCGGCGGCGAAAAGCCGAAACAGAAGGCGCCCCAGCACAAGCTCACCCAGTCGGAAAGCTGGGTGGAGCTGGAGGATTTCTACACCACCATCGTGGGCGATGGCCGCCCCACCGGCATGTTGATGGTGCGGCTGGGCCTGGACATTCCCCAGGCCGGTCTGCGCGAGAATGCCGAGCGCTCCATGCCGGTGCTGCGCGACGCCTATCTGCGCAGCCTGATGAGCTATACCGCCACCAATGTCCGGCTCGACACCCAGCCCGACGTGACCCAGATCGCCGACCGGCTGCAGGCGATCACCGACCGCGCCCTCAAGAAGAAGGGCGCCCGCGTCCTGCTGCGCCAGGTGGCTCTCCGGGCCAAATAGCCTAGCCTCCGGCGGCCCGCGACTTTATGGTTAACGCCGGGTTGAAAGCGGCGGCGGGGATGATCTGGGCAAAACCGATGGGCGCGACCACCGCCCCGCTGGTTTTTCTCGGGACGGCAATTTTCCTGATCCTTTTCAATGTCTTCGGCCTGGAAACGGCGCTGGCGGCGCGGCTTCTGGCCCATTATGCCGCCGCCCTGCCCGGCCATCCCGCCCCACGCCCGCTGCTGCCGTTCCGGCTGGCCGAGATCTTCTGGCTCCTGACCGCGGGCGGCGGCGCCATCTGGCTGCTGCGGCTGGGGGTGCTGTGGTCCGGCCTGGCGGCGGCGGCGGGCGCCGGGTTGGCGGCATGGACCGGCTGGGTCTGCTTCCTGCGCCTGGACCGGCTGTTCGACGCCGCCGCGGTGGGAGCGGCGCTGGTCCTTCTGATCCTGGTCATCCTTGGCACCTGGGCACTGTCGCTGTGGCTGGCGCGCCTTTCGCTGCGGCTGGCCTTTGCCGATTCCCTGCCCCGCGCCAGCATCGAGAAGATCGCGCGCCATCCCGAACTGCTGAAAGCCGAAGGTGAGGTGCGCGACTGTTCCTATCTGGTCTGTGGCGTGCGCGGACTGGCCGGGCTGGGCGCGGCCTTCCGCGACGATCCCGCCGCCTTCACCCGGCTGATGCAGCAGATGCTTTCGCCCCTGATGGACCAGGCGCTGCAGCATGGCGGCACGATCGACCGGCTCACCGCCGACGGCTTCGCCGCCTTCTGGAACGCCCCGCTGGACGATCCCGATCACGCCACCCATGCCTGCGAGGCGGCGAGCGGGATGAGCGTGAT
>CAZYGO010000239.1:0-10955 GCA_964647455.1 uncultured Rhizobium sp. | reverse complement strand
CCCATGATGCGCTCGCCCAGTTCGGCCACGCCCAGGGCGTAGCTGGCGGCGTTGTTGTATTTCAGCAGGACGCTGAAATTGGGCAGCAGCAGGAAGGCCGGGCCTTTCGCGCCCGCCGGCAGGTAGATCGAGGCCGCGCCGGCATAGGGCGGCAGCGCGCCGCCGCCGACCGTGCGCACGCCGCGGCGCCGCCACTCATTCATCGGCCTGGTGGCGTCGATGTCGGCATCCTCATAGGCGAAACTCTTGGGCAGCTTCACTTCAAAGCCCCAGGCCTCGCGTGCCTTCCAGCCCTGCGACGCCAGCAGGTTGGCGGCCGAGGCCAGGGCGTCGGCGGGCGAATGCCAGAGATCGATCTGGCCGTCCTGGTCGCCATCGGCGGCGTATTTGAGGAACGTGGTCGGGGTGAACTGGGTCTGGCCGAAGGCCCCAGCCCAGGAGGATTTCATGTCGGACGCAGCGTAATGCTGCTCCTGCAGGACCTTCAGCGCCGCCTGGAATTCCGGTTTGGCGTAATCGGCGCGCGGCCCCTGATAGCCCAGCGTCGCCAGCGCCGCGAACAGGTTGAAGCTGCCGCTGTCGCGGCCGAAATCGCTCTCCAGGCCCCAGATCGCCAGCAATATCTCGCGCGGCACGCCCGTACGGCGCTCGATCCCCGCCAGAGTGTCGCGGTACTGTGCCAGCATCGCCTTGCCGTCCCTGATGCGCCGGGCCGAAACCGCGCCGTCGAGATAGGCCCAGACCGGCCGGGAAAATTCCGGCTGGTTGTCGTTCATGGTGGCGATGGCGGGCAGGGGGGCGATGCCGGCGGTGGCGGCCCGCCAGGTTTCATCGGTGATGCCGGCGGCATGGGCCTCCACAAACATCCGGTTGAGGAAGGCTTCAAAGGAACCGGGCGGGGGCGCCGGGAGAGGCAAATGACTGTTGGGCATAAATAAGGGCGGCCCGTCGGAATGGGGTGCCGGCGGCGTGGGAACCGGGGCGGTTGCCGTGGCGGTGGCGGGGCCAGGGGGCGGCGAGGGCGGCGCCACGGCGCAGGCCACCGCCAGAGCCAGCCCGGCCGGGGCGGCCAGGCGTTGCAGGGGACCAAGCGGGTCAAATCGCGCCATCCCCTTAACCTATCACTGAATCTGTTGCCTTTTTCCGGCTTTTTCCCCGCCATTCGCGGTCATTTCCCCGGTTGACTTGGGGGAGGTCGCCGCATAGTTTCCGCGCCTTCTCGCTGGAGCCCTTTTGGCGAGGAATCCGGCTAAAGGCGTGTCATGAAGGTCCGTAACTCTCTCCGCTCGCTCAAGAAGCGCGACAAGGATTGCCGCATCATCCGCCGCAAGGGCCGGGTCTACGTGATCAACAAGAAGAATCCGCGCTTCAAGGCTCGCCAGGGCTGATCGGGCGCGCTCACTCCCCGTCGGAGCCGCGCTTTGGAACTTCCCCCTCCCGACAAGGCCATCCTCGCCCGCCGCGATGAAATCGTTTCGGCGCTGAAGGCGATCGTGTCCGATGGCGTGGTGGACGATGCCGCCGGCCGCCAGGTCTTCGATTGCGACGCGCTTTCCGCCTACACCCAGCAGCCGCTGGTGGTGGTGCTGCCCAGGACGCGCGCCCAGGTCATCGCCATCGTCAAATATGCCCATGCCGAGGGCGTGCCGGTGGTGGCGCGCGGCGCGGGCACCTCGCTGTCCGGCGGCTCGCTGCCGCGCGAAGACGGCATCCTGCTGGCGCTGGGCCGGATGAAGTCCATCCTCGAGATCGACTATGAGAATGGCTGCGTCACCGTCGAGCCCGGCGTCACCAACCTCAACATCACCAAGGCGGTTGACGCCAACGGCTTCTATTACGCGCCCGATCCTTCCAGCCAGATCGCCTGCTCGATCGGCGGCAACGTGGCGGAGAATTCCGGCGGCCTGCACTGCCTGAAATACGGCCTGACCACCAACAACCTGCTGGGCGTGGTCTTCATCACCCCGGAAGGCGAGGAAGTGCGGCTGGGCGGCAAGGCCGGGGCCCAGGGCGGGCTCGACCTGCTCGGCCTCGTCACCGGCTCGGAGGGCCTTTTGGGCACCGTGGTTGAAGTCACCGTGAAAATTTTGCGGAAAGCCCCGGTGACGCGTACCCTGCTGGCCTCGTTCGACACCGTGCCCCAGGCGGGCGAGGCGGTTGCCGCCATTATCGCCGACGGCATCCTGCCCGCCGCCATGGAGTTCATGGACCGGCAATGCTGCGAGGCGATCGAGGCCTATAACGCGCCCGGCTATCCGCCCGGCGTCGCCGCCATCCTGATCATCGATGCCGATGGCGTGGAGGCCGATGTCGCCGACACCATGCAGCGCCTGGCGGCGGTGGTGGCGCGCGTGGGGGGCCGTACCCAGGAAGCCACCGACGAAGCCCAGCGCGCCCGCATGTGGTCGGGGCGCAAGGCCAGCTTCGCGGCCATGGGCCGCCTGCAGCCCGACATGATCTGCATGGACGGCACCATCCCGCGCAAGGCGCTGCCGCTGGTGCTGGACGAGATGGCCAAGCTGTCGGAGCAGTATGGCCTGGGCTGCTGCAACGTCTTCCATGCCGGCGACGGCAATCTGCACCCCCTGATCGTGTTCGACCAGTCCAAGCCCGGCGAGTTCGAGAAGGCCGAGGCCTTCGGCTTCGACATCCTGCGCCTGTGCGTCAAGGTCGGCGGCGTGCTCACCGGCGAGCATGGCGTCGGCATCGAGAAGCGCGACCTGATGCCGGAAATGTTCACGCCCCAGGAGATGGAGCAGCAGGGCCGGGTCAAGTGCGCCTTCGATCCGGGCGGGCGCTACAATCCGGGCAAGGTCTTCCCGACGCTGTCGCCCTGCGTCGAGCAGGGCCATCTGCACGTGCACAACGCGCAGCTGCCGCACCCGCATCTGCCGCGGTATTAGGTGTTGCAGATGGTCGCGACGTTTCCTCTCCTGGACTTCGCCATGGCCGGCCTTCGAGCCGGCCATCCAACTTTCTTGCCGGCACAAAGTTGGATGGGCGGGTCAAACCCGCCCATGAAGAGTTTGAGGACTGCCTGCGTAAAATCCGCGACGGTGGCGCCGTGAAGACGACCGTCGCCAGCGAAAGCCAGGTCGTGGAGTTCGTGCGCCAGGCGCGGGCGCAGAAGACGCCATTCGAGATCGTCGCCGGCGGCACCCGCCGCGGCATCGGCGCGCCAATTCCATCGCTGCCGCAACTCGACGTTTCCGCCATCTCCGGCATCGTCAATTACGAGCCGGAAGAACTGATCTGCACCGTCGCCCCCGGTACCTCGCTGCCGGAAATCGAGAATGTCCTGGCCCAGCGTGGCCAGCGCCTGGGCTTCGATCCGGCCGACTGGTCGGCGGTGCATGGCGCAACCGGTACCGCCACCATCGGTGGCGCGGTTTCCGCGGATGCCTTCGGTCCGGGCCGGCTGCTGCGCGGTCCTGCCCGCGACAGCCTCCTGGCCTATCGCGGCGTCAACGGCCTGGGCGAGACCATCCGCGGCGGCGCCAAGGTGGTGAAGAACGTCACCGGCTTCGACCTGCCCAAGCTGATGTGCGGCGCCTTCGGCACGCTATCGGTCCTGACGGAGCTGACTTTCCGCGTCTATCCGCGTCCCGCCAACGCCGCCGTGCTGGCGGTGAAGGATGTCGGGCCGCTGGAAGGTTTCGCGCATCTGCGGAAAGTCGCCCGCAGCGCGCTGGAGCCTTCGGGCCTTTGCTACCTGCCGGCGCGCAACAGCCTCATGCCCGATGTCGGCCGCGGCGCGGCCCTGATCCGGCTGGAAGGCGAGGCGGCGCCGCTGGCGGAAAAATCGGCCATGGCCAAGGCGCTGCTGGGTGTCGCGCTGGCGGATGTCGCGGACGGCCTTGCGCTGTTCAACCGGATCCGCGACGGCGCGATGTACGCGGGCACGCCGCTGGATGTGTGGCGCGTGATGATCCCGGCCAGCGAGGCGCCCCGCATCGCCGCCGAGATCGCCGCCCCGCTTTGGGCAGGCGACCAGGCCGGCGGGCTTTTGTGGCTGGCCGCGCCAACCAGCAGCGCCACCCTGATCCGCGGCCTTGCCGCCGCCAATGACGGCCAGGCCATGCTGCTGAAGGCGTCGGACGAAAGCCGGGCCCGTCTTGGCCTTTACGCGCCGCCGCCGCCGGCCCTGGCGAAACTGCGCGCCGGCGTGAAGAACGCGTTCGATCCCGACGGCCTGCTCAATCCGGGGCGCATCTAATGTCGCGGCTTCGCAGTTCGCCTTTTTTCGATATCGCGTTCCTGGCGAACTGCGAAGCCAAAGCGATATTAGAAATTATAAATTGGCCAGTGTCCTTCGATCCCGAAATTCGGCAGGTGCGGGATATAGAGGGATTTCGAATTTCGGGATCGGGACACTAGCATGAGGAATAATTTCACCGCCGAGCAATGGGCCGATCCGGAACTGAAGCCCGCCGCCACCCAGGTGCGCAAATGCGTCCATTGCGGCTTCTGCACCGCCACCTGCCCGACCTATGTGGTGCTGGGCGACGAGCGCGATTCCCCGCGCGGCCGCATCCAGTTCATGCAGAAGATGCTGGAGGAGGGCGGCACGCCTTCGGCCGAGGCGGTGCATCACATCGACCGCTGCCTGTCGTGCCTGAACTGCCGCACCACCTGCCCCTCCAGCGTCGATTATGCGCGGCTGGTGGACAAGTCGCGCGCCTATATCGAGGAACATTACCAGCGCCCCCTGGGCGACCGCTTCATGCGCTGGATCATCGCCACGGTTTTCCCCTATCCCGGCCGCACCAAGCTGGCGCTGCTGCTGGCGCCGCTGGGCCGCATTGCCGCCTTGTTCGTGCCGATGGGCCGGCTGGAGACGATGCTGAAAAAGGCGAGCCCTCCGCGCGGGCCCGAGCGGCTGGCCCGGCCGGAGAAGACGTTGAGGCGCATCGCCATGCTGCCGGGCTGCGTCCAGAAGGCGGTGATGCCGGAAATCGATGCCGCCTGCAGCCGCGTGCTTGCGCGGCGCGGCATCGAACTGGTGCCGCTGGAAGGAGCGGGCTGCTGCGGCGCGCTTTCGCATCATTTGGGCCGCGAGGACGAGTCCAAGGAATTCGCCAGGGCGCTGATCACCGCCTGGGAAGCGGGCCAGTATGACGGCATCTTCATTTCGGCCACCGGCTGCGGCGGTTATCTGAAGGAATTGCAGCACCTGTTCCCCGGCGATCCGGTGTGGCAGCCGCGCGCCGGGAAATTCGCCGCCGCCATGGTGGATTTCCTGGAGCTGGTGCCCACTGCTTCGGTGACGCCGCCCCAGGCATTGCGCGTGGCCTATCACCCGCCCTGCTCGCTGATGAACAGCCTGAAACTGCCCGGCAAGGGCGAGGCGCTGCTCGCCTCGGCCGGGTTCATCGTCACCCCGTTCCTGGAAACCCATATCTGCTGCGGCTCGGCCGGCAGCTATTCCATCCTGCAGCCGGAACTTTCCCAAACCCTGCGCGCCCGCAAGCTGGGCCATATCGGCGCCGCCAACCCCGATGTCATCGTTTCGGGCAATATCGGCTGCATCCAGCAGCTGACCGATGACGTGCCGGTGTTGCACATTGCCCAGCTGCTGGACTGGGCCGAGGGTGGCCCCAGGCCAGCGGCCCTGGTTTTGCCACAGGATGTTGCGCGCTAGGCGCGAAATACCCTGCTTGCTTCCTGGCCGCGGTTCCGGACGGAAAACGTTCATACGCTGTCGCTACTCACCACACTTTTCCTGGAACCGCTCCGCGCTCCGGCTTAAGCTGACGGCCATGCGCCCCGCATGGCTTTTCGTCTGCCTGCTGCTGGCCGCGGCGCCCGCCGCCGCCGCCCCGCCGCCGCCTGCCCCGGCGGCAAGCCAGCTCGATCGCTGGTTCGCCGAGCTTGCCAAGGCGGGGTCCGCCGAGGAGGCCAAGCCGATCGAGGACAAGAGCAACGCCGCCTTCAAGCAGTCGGGCAGCGCCAGCGTGGACCTTCTGATGTCCCGCGCCGGCGCCGCCCTCAATGCCGCCGACAGCAAGACCGCCGGCGCCATCCTGGCGGCGGTGACCAGGGTGGCCCCCAACTATGCCGAGGGCTGGCACATGCGCGCCACCATGGACGCCGCCGGCGGCAATGACAGCGCCGCCATGCTGGCGCTGCAGAAAGTCATCACCCTCAATCCGCGCCATTTCGCCGTCATGGCCGAGCTGGCGGGGATGCTGGAGGATTATGGCGACAAGAAGGGGGCGCTGGCGCTCTATCGCAAGGCCCTGGCGCTCGATCCGCAGCGGGAAGGGGCGGCGCGCGCCGCCCGCGCCCTGGAAAGGGACGTCGAGGGGCAGGGCATCTGATGCGCCGCCTGCTTGTCGCATGGCTGCTGCTGGGCGCGCTTCCGGCATCCGCCGCGACTTACCCGATGGCGGGCTCCTGGTTCGGCACCGGCCAGCCGGACGACAAGAGCGAAATGTATATCGACACCTTCAGTGCCGACGGGACGTTCCGCAACCAGCATCGCTGGTGCCGCCAGGGCAAGATCGCGCTGGAAATCCGCGAGACCGGGCGCTGGAAGGTGGCGGGCGACATTCTCACCGTGGACATCGCCACGGTGAATGGCGAGGCCCGTCCGCGCAGCGACCGCTACCGCCTGCTCTCGGTGGACGCGAAGAACCAGAACTATGTCGTGCTGCCCAGCAACTTCGCCTATCACGCTCACAAGGTGGCGGGGGATTTTCCGATGCCCCCCTGCGATCTGACCGGCTGAAAGGCGGGCCAGCGATGACGCGCGCCGCGCTCCTGATCCTGCTGCTGGCCGTCATGCCCGCCTCGGCGGCGCCGTCCTGGCTGGCGGGGCGCTGGTTCGGCACCGGCCAGCCCAACGACAGGAGCGAGATGTGGCTGGAGGATGGCGGCGCCGATGGCAGCTTCCATGTCCTGTTCCGCAAATGCGTCCAGGGCAAGGCCTTCGATTCGACCAATGACGGGCGCTGGCAACTGGACGGCAATGCCGAGACCATCACCGTGGACATGGTCAATGGACAGAAGACCGTGCCGCGGGTGGACCGCTACACCATCCTTTCCCATGACGACCGCAAGCAGGTCTATCGCTACGACCTCACCGGCTTCGTCTATACCTCGCACCGGGTGGACGCGAAGTTCCAGATGCCGCCCTGCGATTTGACCGGATAAGAGATGCCGCGAATTCCAGAGGCCCGCCTCCCCCTTTTGCGCGAAGCGCATGGAAGGGGGAGGTGTCCGCCGGCAGGCCGCCCCAGTTTCTTGCGCGCTTCGCGCGCAGGGGCGGCCGCGAGGCGGACGGAGGGGGTTATCTGGAAGAAATCTTCGCGACGCGCAGCATGTTGGTGCCGCCCGACTTGCCGAAGGGAATACCGGCGGTGATGACGATATGCTCGTCCTCGCCGGCGAAACCCTCGCGCGTGGCGATGGCGACGGCCTGGTCCACCATTTCATCGACGCTGGTGATGTCAGGCGTGACCACGGCATGGGCGCCCCAGACCAGCGCCATGCGCCGCGCGGTCGCGATCGAGGGGGTGGCGCAGATGCTGGGGGCGCGCGGCCGCTCGCGGGCGGCGCGCAGGGCGGTAACGCCGGTGGTGGACCAGCACAGGATGGCGCGGGCCTCGATGGTTTCGGTGATCTCGTGCACCGCCGCCATCAGCGCGTCGGGGACGGTGCGCTCGGGCGTGCCGCGCTGGGACTCGATGATCTGGCGATAGATGGTCTCGTTCTCCGCGCTGGTGGCGATGCGGTTCATCATCGCCACCGCGGCTTCGGGATAGGCGCCGGCGGCCGATTCCGCCGACAGCATCACCGCGTCGGCGCCTTCATAGACCGCCTGGGCCACGTCGGAGACTTCGGCGCGGGTCGGCATCGGCGCCTGAATCATCGATTCCAGCATCTGGGTGGCTACCACCACCGGCTTGCCGGCCTTGCGGGCGGCGCGCAGGATGCGCTTCTGCAGCCCTGGCACCGCTTCCAGCGGCATCTCGACGCCGAGATCGCCGCGCGCCACCATCAGCGCGTCGACATGGCGGAGAATCTCGTCCAGGGTTTCCAGCGCCTTGGGCTTCTCGATCTTGGCGAGGCAGCCGGCGCGGCCCTTGACGATGTCCTTCAGCTCGATGACGTCCTCGGGCCGCTGCACGAAGGAGAGCGCGACCCAGTCCACCCCCAGCGCCAGCGCCGCTTCCAGGTCGGCATGGTCCTTGGGCGTCATGGCCGAGAGGGGCAGCAGCGTGTCGGGCATGTTGACGCCCTTGCGGTTCTTGATCTCGCCGGGCACTTCCACCATCGCCTCGGCGAAATCGTCGCCCCGGCGCAGCAGGCGCAGGCGCACCTTGCCGTCGTCGATCAGAAGCGCATGCTTCTGCTTGATCGCCTGGAAGATTTCCGGATGCGGGATCGGGATATGGCTTTCATCCTCGACGGTTTCGCCCAGCACCAGGCGCACCTTTTCGTCCTGCTTGAGCATGCGCGCGCCGTTCGGCACCGTGCCCAGCCTGATCTTGGGGCCCTGCAGGTCGCAAAGGATGCCGATGTGATGGCCCGTGGTTTCCGCCAGCTGCCGGATATGGCCGTGCATTTCCTTCAGCAGGGCGTGCGGGGTGTGGCTCATATTGATGCGGAAGACATCGGCGCCGGCATCGAACAGCGCCCGCATCATCACCGGATTGGTGGAAGCCGGCCCCAGCGTGGCCAGGATCTTGGTCTTGCGCGTGCGTCTCATCAAACAACTCGTCGGTGGAAATCAGTTGGAAAGATTCTGGGTCCAGTCGGGATTGCGGCCGGTGTCGATCTGGAAGAAGCCGCGGGAATCGAAGCCGCGCCGGGCGCAGTCGCCACGGCCCTCGGCCTTGAAGCTTTTCGCCGGGGCGGCGCAGAAATGGAACTTGCCGCCCCAGGTCCCGGCGCCGCCGTCGCTGGCATAGAGGTAATAGTAGCGGGCCTGCAGCGGGCCGGTGAGAATTTCCATGCAGTCCCCGGCCTTCACCGTCCACCAGCCTTGCGAGGACCAGGTCTTGCCGTCGAAGCGGCCGATCGCGGTGCGCACGGGCAGGGCGGTCTTGTTGCAGACCTTGAAGGCGGCCAGGGCCGGGCCGCCGGTCAAAACCAGCATCGCCAGGGCGGGCAGCAGGAGGGTTCGCATCGTGGGTCCGGTGTGCCGCGAACCGTGGTCCGCGTCAATGTTAGATCGTTTGCAGAACCCCGGCGGAAGCATTTTGGCCGAAGCCCTATCCCAAGTATAAGCCGGTTCGATGACGGCTTGTGAGCTTATTCCGGCGGCCGATCCGGCCCAGACCCTGCTGCTGCTCTGCGACCATGCCGCGGCGGCGCTGCCGCAAGGCTATGGCCTGCTCGGCCTCGATCCGGCGCTGTTCCGGACCCACATCGCCTATGACATCGGCGCGCGGGAGGTGACGCGGGCGCTGGCGGCCCGGTTCGGGGCGGCGGCGGTGCTGGGGCGCTGGTCGCGGCTTCTGATCGACCTCAACCGCGGCGAGGACGATCCCACCCTGGGGATGACGCTTTCGGACGGCAGCATCATTCCGGGCACCCGGACTGCGGGGCCGGACGAGGTGGCGCGGCGCATCCGCGATTTCCATGCGCCCTATCATGCCGCGATCACGGCGGAGCTGGACCGGATCGAGGCCTTCCTCCCCAGCGCGCGCGAAAGCGCGCAAGCGGGGGAGGTGCCCGTAGCTGGCTCTCGAGCCAGCGAGGGGCGGAGGGGGCAAAACAGAGCGGCCATCATTTCGATCCACTCCTTCACCCCGGTCTGGAAGGGCAAGCCCCGGCCCTGGGAAGTCGGCGTGTTGTGGGACAGGGACCGGCGCCTGGCCGGGCCGCTGATGACGCGGCTGACGCAGCACGCCTTCATCTGGGGCGACAATGAGCCCTATTCGGGCGCGCTGGAGAATGACTGCCTCAACCGCCATGGCACCAAACGCGGGCTGCCGCATGTGCTGGTGGAGATCCGCCAGGACCTCATCGCCAGCGAGGCACTGGCCGAGGACTTTGCCGGCAAGCTGTATTTCGTGCTCAAGGCGGCGCTGGCGGACATGGAACGGACGCGCTGAAAGCATCCACAGCGAAAAGCCCTGATTTCAAGGGCTTTTCATGGCGGCGCAAATCCCGATTGCCAGTCAAACTGGGGCCGGTCTATGGTCCGCGCCCTTTGCAAAATTTCGAGTACCGCATGTCCAAGACCGGCTTCGCCAAGGAACAGCTCAAATCCTTCATCGACCGCATCGAGCGGCTGGAGGAGGAGCGCACGGCGCTGTCCGCCGACATCCGCGAAGTCTATGCCGAGGCCAAGGGCACCGGCTTCGACACCAAGATCATGCGCCAGGTGATCCGCATGCGGAAGCTGGACAAGGCCGACTTCCAGGAACAGGAAGCGCTGCTCGACCTGTACCTGACCGCGATGGACATGCGCTGATCGCGTTCGGTAAAGTCACAAGAAAAACGGGCGGTGCTTTCGCACCGCCCCTGGAAGTCAACTCAGGCTGAATTGGTTACGCGCTCTTGCGTTCGATGCCGCTGATCGGTTCGGCGGTGTCCTGCGCCACCTTCGCCATCGGCTCGTTCTCCATGTCCGGCTCCAGGCCGAATTCCTTGAGCTTGCGGTAGAGGGTGGAGCGGCCGATGCCCAGGCGGCGGGCCACTTCCGACATATGGCCTTCATAGCGGGCGATGGCGGTCTTGATGATCTCCGCCTCCATCTCCTCGAACTTGCGGATATGGCCGGCGGCATCGGTCATCGACAGGCTGTAGGGCGAGGCGGTGCCGCGGCTGACAACCGGGGCGGCGCTGTCGCCGGCCGGCGCGGGGGCGTAAGAGTTCTGGCGCGCCAGGGTTTCAACCCCCATGGCGGCGGCGATCTGCGGGAAGTCGCAGACATCCAGCGCGGCGCCGTCGCACAGCACCACGGCGCGGAAGATGGTGTTCTCCAGCTGGCGGACATTGCC
>CAZYGO010000238.1:0-2974 GCA_964647455.1 uncultured Rhizobium sp. | reverse complement strand
GCCGCGGTGCGGCGGTCCCGCCTTGCGCCAGCTGCCATGGCGACAAGGGCCAGGGCATGGGCGAAGCGGCGCGGCTGGCCGGCCAGCATGGCCCCTATCTGCAGGACCAGATAAACGCCCTGATGCTCGCCGCCCGCGTCCAGAACGGCATGAACAAGCATGTCTGGACCCTGATGCCGGACGATGCCCGCGACCTGGCCGCCTATCTCGCCAACAATTAGGGCGAATCCGGCGTATCCTCGTTGAAGATGCGCAGGGCGTCGCCCTCCATATCCTCATATTGGCCGCTCGACAGGGCCCACAGCAGGACCGCAAGGCCCCCAAGCCCCATGAGCAGCGCCGCCGCGATCACCAGCGCCATGCCGTTCATGGCCGCACCAGTCTGAGGGCATTGAGCGTCACCAGAAGCGAAGACCCTGCCATGGTGGCGGCCGCCAGCAGCGGCGACACCAGGCCCAGGGCCGCCATCGGGATGGCCGTGAGATTGTAAAGCGCCGCCAGAACGAAATTCTCCAGCACCAGGCGCCTGGCCTTGCGGGCGACGTCGATAGCCTCGACCAGCACCGACAGATCGTCGCCGCGCAGCACGAGATCGGCCGCCAGCTGGCTGATATCGGTGGCCGAACCGGGCGCCGCCGAGACATGCGCCAGCGCCAGGGCGCCGGCGTCGTTGAGGCCATCTCCGACCATCAGCGATTTCAGCCCATGCTCA
Source organism: uncultured Rhizobium sp. (assembly GCA_964647455.1). Taxonomy (GTDB): domain Bacteria; phylum Pseudomonadota; class Alphaproteobacteria; order Micropepsales; family Micropepsaceae; genus Rhizomicrobium. Next base: position 2,262 of record CAZYGO010000238.1, on the reverse strand, counting down.
TGCAGCGATTGCATGCACTCCGCCTTGTCCGCCGGGCTCAGTCCGGCACGCCAGAATGCAATCCCCGCCTGCTGCGCCACTGTCGCAGCCGCGGCGGGCCGGTCGCCGGTCAGCATCTCGACGCCAATGCCGCGATCGGCAAGGCCGCTTACGAGCTGGCGGGTTTGCGGGCGTATCTGGTCCTGGAACTGGAAACGGACCGCGGGCGCATCGCCATTCCTGAACCAGAGTTCGCTGCCGCTTCCCGCCGCGGCGACGCCGCACCAGGCTGCGCTTCCCAGCCGCATCTGGCCGGACTCCATTCCGGCGCCGGCCGTTTCCCGCAATTGCGGCGTAAGGGGACCTGGCCCGGCAGCATCGGCCAAGGCCCGGGCAAGGGGGTGGCGGCTGCCGCGCGCCAGCGCCGCGGCCGCCTGCAGCAGATCGGGTGCGATGCGATCGTCATTCTCCAGCACCGGCCGCCCCAGTGTCAGCGTGCCGGTCTTGTCGAAGACCGCCATGTCGATTTCCGCCAGGCGCTCCAGCGCGTTGCCCGACTTGACGAAAACGCCCTTGCGGAAAAGTCGGCTGGTGGCGGCGACCTGGACGGCGGGAACCGCCAATCCCAGGGCGCAGGGACAGGTGATGATCAGAACGGTAATCGCGTTGGTCACGGCATGTTCAGCCCCCGCGTCCGCCACCATCCAGCCGACGAACACCAGCAGCGCCAGACTGGTGACCAGCGGCACGTAGGCCCGCGCCGCCCGCTCCGCCAGGTTGACATAGCGGTTGCGGGTCTGCTGTCCCGCCTCCAGCAGGCGGGCGAGGTCGGCGATCAGGGAATCCTCCACCTTCGCCGTCACCAGAAGCTTGACGGGCGCGCCGGTGATGATGCTGCCGGCCTGCAGGCCTGCGCCCGCGGTCAGTTGCACAGGCAGGGTTTCGCCCGTCACCAGCGAGAGATCGGCTTCCGAACCCTGGTCCAGAAGCGTGCCGTTCACCGGCAGGCGATCGCCCGTGGCGAGGAAGATGCGGTCTCCCGGCACCAGTTCACGCGCCGCCACCGTTTCCAGCGAACCGTCGGCCTTGAGCCGCCGCGCCAGCAGCGACTGCATCGCCAGCAGGTGGCGGGCGGCGCCGCGGGCGCGGTCGCGCAGGCGGAAATCCAGATAGCGGCCCACCAACAGCAGAAATGTAAGCATCACCGCTGCATCGAAATAGGTATCGCTTGCCTGCCGCGCGGTCTGATAGAGGCTCAGGCCCAGGGCCAGCACCAGCGCCAGGCTGATGGGCACATCCATGTTGGTGCGCCAGCGGCGCAGCACCGACCAGGCGGAACGGAAGAAAGGCTGGCCGGCATAGAGCGTGACCGGGACCGAAACCGCCGCCGCAAGCCAGAAGAAACTCTGGCGCAGGACCGGCGACATGTCCGCGCCGTACCAGACCGCATCGGTCAAGCCCATGATGAACACGGTGGCGAAGCCGGAAACGGCCAGGCACCGCAGGAACATGCGCCCTTCCCGCGCCTCGTCGTCCAGAAGGGCCGGGGCCTCGAAAGGCTGGGCCTCGTAGCCCAGGTCGCGCACCCGCCGCAGCACCGATTGCGGCCTTACCGCATCGCCGCGCCAGGCGACCATGAGCTTGCCGGTGGACAGGTTGAGGCGGGCATCCGTGACGCCGGCGATGGCCTTGACGCCACCCTCGATCTTGGCGATGCACCCGGCGCAGCGTGCGCCTTTCACCACGATTTCGAAACATTGCTGCCCGCCCGCGGCCGGATGGATGTAGCGCGACAGGTCGTCCGCGATGTCCGCCTGGACCAGGCTCACCGCAGCCATAGCCGCTGCGTCATTTCAAAGGGCGCTCCAGCCTGGGTGTGCAATGCCGCGTCCCAGGTGCCGGGAGTGACCCGATCGACATCCGCCTGGTAGACGCCCGGCGCCACGGGCTTCAGCAGCAGCGGCCGGTCGCGATTCTCGTCCACCGGGTGCCGCAATACGCCGGCCAGGACGAGACCTTCCAGCGGACGGCCGCCCGCGTCCCGCATCGTCACCTGGAGGCGAACCTTGGCGGACGACACGGGCGTGGCCGTTACCGCCGCCCGCCAACCCATCGCCTTCTGCTCCGCCCGGTGTGCCAGGGTCTGGTTGTAGGCGATGCCCTGAAGATAGGGCAGCTGTTCGTCTTCGCCGCGGAACGTCTTCACCGAAAGCGTGATGTACCAGGCGTTCATCGCCATAACGAGGCCGAAAAAGCCGAACAGCCAGATCAGGACGCCGCGGC
>CAZYGO010000237.1:0-2740 GCA_964647455.1 uncultured Rhizobium sp. | reverse complement strand
GGTCAGTTCACCGCCACCACCGCCACCGCCATGGCCGGCATGTGGAAGACCAGCTTGCCGTTTTCGCTGGCACCGCGGAAGGACACCGGATGCACCGCATTGGGGCTGGTGAAGGTGTTGTGCGCGTCCATTGTCGCGCCGGCCAGGATGCGGCCGGCCGCGGTCCCGCTCAGGGCGGTGCGCACCGTCACCGCCCGGTGCGGGTCGGTATTGACGATGGCGAGATAAAGCTTGCCGTCCTTGCCGCGCGCCGCCGAAACATCGATCAGGGGAAGCCTGGTATCGCCATAGGCGTATTCCGCACCGGATACCGTCGCCTTGTAGGGCGTCGCTTCCATGAAAGGCTGATACATGTCGAAGACATGGTAGGTGGGCGTCAGCAGCATCTTTTCCTTGTCGGTGAGGATCATGGCCTGCAGGACGTTCACCATCTGCGCGATGGCGGCCAGCTTCACCCTGTCGGTGTGGCGGTGGAAGATGTTGAGGCTGAGTGCCGCCACCTCCGCATCACGAATGGTGTTTTGCTGATACAGGAAGCCGGGATGGCTGCCGGGCTCCTGCTGATACCAGGCGCCCCACTCATCCACGAACAGGGCGGTGCGCTTGGACGGATCGTATTTGTCCATGATCGCGGTTACGTCGCGGAGCTGCCGTTCCAGATCAAGCGCATAGCCCAGCTGCTTCGCCCACTCATCCTCGCTGAAACCGGTGGCCGGCCCCTTTCGCCCCAGGTTCGGCGGCATCGCGTAATAGTGGTAGCTGAGCGCCTGCATATAGCCGCCGAAGGTGGGCCCGCCATTTTTCATCATCTCTTCGGTGAAGACCTTGTAGTCCTGCCAGCGATCAAGATTGCCGGTGCTGCCGCTGGCCACCTTGATCGTTTCCATGGCGTCGGGCGTGCGGATATAGCCGGTAAAGCGCGCGTTGTTGGCCGCGGCGACCTCCGGCCGCATATTGCCGCCGCAGCCCCAGGTTTCGTTGCCGATGCCGACATATTTCAAATTCCACGGCTTCTGGCGGCCATTCTTGCGGCGCTCATTGGCCAGGGTCGCGTTCTGGTCGGAGGTGATGTATTCGACCCAGCGCTGCGCCTCCAGCGGCGTCGCCGAGCCGACATTGATGGAAAGATAGGCGTCGGAGCCGAGCAGTTCCATCAGGTCGAAATATTCATGGGTGCCGAAGCTGTTGTCCTCGGTGACATCGCCCCAGTTGACGTTGATCCGGACGGGCCGCTTGCCGCGGGGGCCGATCCCGTCGCGCCAGTCGTAATTGTCGGCAAAACAGCCGCCCGGCCAGCGTACCACCGGCACATGGATGGCCTTGAGCGCGTTCACGACATCGGTGCGATAGCCCCGGATGTTGGGGATTTTGCTGTTCGGACCGACCCAGATGCCTTCGTAAATGCCGCGGCCCAGATGCTCGGCAAACTGGCCATAGATATGGCGGTCTATCACCGCACCTGGAGCTGAGGTATCGATCGCCACATCCACTATCGGCGCCGGCGTCTGCGCCAGCGCGGGCAGCACGGTGAAAACGGCCACCAGGGCGAAGCGGAGGGTGGGACGCATCGACATTCTCCCGCGATTCTTCTTATTCCTCAGACAAATATAGAGGGGTGGCGGCGGCTCGATCAATTGCCGCCAAGCCCTGCAATCGTGTGACGACAGGCGCTATTTGCGCCGCGGTCGCTTGCGGCCGGGCCCCATGGCCCGCGTCGTGTCGGCCAGGGCGAGATCGATCAGCTCCGTCATGGCCGCGCGGGCGCCCGCGGCATCTCGCGCCGCCACCGCCTCGTAAACCCGCAGATGTTCGGGCATGGAATTGCGCTTCAGCCCTTCGATCCGGTGCTTGAAGACCGTGCTCCAGATCACGGTGGTGGTCACGCTGACGCTGAGGCTGGTGAGGAAGGGGTTGCCGCAAGCCTCGATCAGCTTGGCATGGAAGGCCTCGTCGGCATCGCGGCCTTCCTGGCTGTGCAGCGTCTCGCGTGCCATCACCTCCAGCGCCTGCCCCATTTCGTTGAGCTGCTTGAGGGTGCGCCGTTCGGCGGCCAGGGCGGCCACTTCCGGCTCGATCATCTTGCGTAGTTCGAAGAGATTGACCAGCAGCTCATGCTGGGGCTCGGCCGTGAACATCCAGGCCAGAACGTCGGGGTCGAGCAGGTGCCAGGACGTCACGGGGCTGACCCGGGTGCCCAGCTTGGGTCGGGACTGCACCAGCCCCTTGGCGGCGAGAATATGGATGGCTTCCCGGTAGGCCGAGCGCGAAACCCGGCGCCGGCCGCTGGCGGTAATCTCGTCCGCCAGCAGCGCCCCGGGCTTGAGGCGGCCGGCGACGATCTCGACGCCCACCTCCTGCGCGATCTTCCCCGGAATCCTCTGTGCCCTGGCGCCCATATCCCTCACATACAGAAGCTCAGCCGATATGGAAAGCCAGCGGCGAGAGGCGGGCTCAAACCTGCTCCCTAAGCTTGCAGGAAACAAAAAGGCCCCGGGAGTTACCCCGGGGCCCGTTTGCTTGCAGGTATTCGCTATCAGTAATTGAAGCGAACGCCCATGCGGTAGGACCGGCGCTGGTTGCTGCCGAAGGTCGGCAGGTCCTGGACGTTGTCCACCGCGCCGAACAGCGTGATGTTGTTGTTCCAGCGGTAGCTGGCACGCAGGTCGATGTCCACCGCCCAACGGTTATAGTTGGTCGGGGCAAAGCCCGGAGCCGTCTGGCCGCTGCTGGTGACAGCAAC
>CAZYGO010000236.1:0-4150 GCA_964647455.1 uncultured Rhizobium sp. | reverse complement strand
AGCCCTCGGCATGGCCGCCGGGCAGGTCGCTCCAGCCGCGCGCCTCGGTTGCCATCAGTGACGGATCCTTCAGCAGCACCTGGTTGGGCGCGTCGCGATGGCCCAGCCACAATTCCTCCGGACTCTCCTGGCGCCAGGCCGCGCCACCCCTGGTGCCGTAGATTTCCAGCACCAGTCCGTTCTTGCGCCCGGCCGAGACCTGGCTGGCGGTCATCACGCCGCGCGCCTGATCCTTCCCGTCCCTGGCCATGCGGAACATGGTGGCGCCGAAATCCTCGGTGACGACCTGGCGCGACTTGCCTGCCACGCCCACCCCCAGCTTGCCGCTGAAGCTCTCGCCGCCGCCCGCCGGTTCGGTGCGGCTGGGATGGAATATCTGCAGGTCGCTGCACAGCGCCGAGACGCGCAGGTCCGTCACATGCTCGGCCATGTCGAAGAAATGCGAGCCGATATCGGCCATCACCCGTGAGGGACCGGAAACCGCGGGATCGACACGCCAGTTCCAGTCGGTGTCGTACAGCATCCAGTCCTGGGAATAGGTGCCCTGCACCACCAGGATGTCGCCAAAGGCGCCGGCTTCGCGCATCCGCCGCATCTGCTGCACCATGGGGTAATAGCGCAGATTGTGGCAGAGGCCGCCGCGCAGGCCCCTGGCTGCCTGCAGCGAAGCCAATTCCGCCGCTTCCGCAATGCTCAGGGCCAGCGGCTTCTCGCACAGCACGTGCTTGCCTGCCTCGAACGCCGCGCGCGCGATCGGGAAATGCGAATTGTTGGGCGTGGTGATGTGCACCGCGTCAATGGAAGGGTCGGCGATGACCTCGCGCCAGTCGCCGGTGGCGTTGAGAATATTGTAGCCCTGGCCCGCCGCCCTTGCCTTGTCGGGCGTGGTGCCCGCCACTTCCACCACATCGACATTCTCGACGCGGTGCAGCGCTTCCAGGTGCACCCGACCCATGAAGCCGGTGCCGATCACCGCCGCGCGGATACGGGTCATCTCACACCCACCAGGCCGCGGCCGGCTTTTCCCGGATGACGAGCTGGCTGAGCAGCGCGGCAGCCTTGGAGAGGCCCTCGTCGGGCGACATCAGGCTGTCCTCATGCTCGATCGAGAGCACATTGTCATAGCCATACATGCGCAGGGTCGAGATGAACTCGCTCCACCATTCGGCGCTGTGGCCGTAGCCGACGGTGCGGAACATCCAGGAGCGGTTGCGTTCGTCGGTATAGGGCTTGGTGTCCAGCACCCCGGTCCTGGCCATGTTGGCGGCATAGAGCTGGGTGTCCTTGGCGTGGACATAGTGGATGGCGTCGCCCAGCACCCGGATGGCGTCGATGGGGTTGATGCCCTGCCAGAAAAGATGGCTGGGATCGAGATTGGCGCCGACCGACTTGCCGGCGATGGTCCGCAGCCGCAGCATGGTTTCCGGGTTGTAGACGACGAAGCCCGGATGCATCTCGATGGCGATCTTCACGCCATGGTCGGCGGCGAATTTGCCATGCGCCGTCCAGAAGGGCGTCACCACCTCGTTCCACTGCCAGTCCAGTATCTCCAGGAAGTCGGGCGGCCAGGGACAGGTCACCCAGTTGGGATAGCGCGCGCCCGGGCCGTCGCCGGGACAGCCGGAGAAATCCACCATCGTGTCCACGCCCAGCTTCTCGCAGAGCAGGATGGTCTTCCGGCTGGTTTCGGCATGCTTTGCCGCAATCGCCTTGTCGGGATGTAGCGGATTGCCATGGCAGGTCAGGGCCGAGATGGTCATGCCGGCATCGGCAATCCTGGCGCGGAAATCGGCAAGCGCGGCCGGATCGTCCAGCAGCGAGAGCGGCGCATGCGCGTCGCCGGGATAGTTGCCGGTGGCGAACTCCACCGTGTCTATGCCCAGCGCCCTCAGCTTCTTCAGCACCGCGTCAAGCGGCAGCGCCGACAGAAGCGGCGTGAAAACTCCGACTTTCATGATTCCCCCCGGAATGGCCCTGCAGGCCTTCGTTTGCGGACAATTCCAAACTATAATGAAATCAGGTGCAACAGCCGGGTCACGCGGCAAGCCGGGGGTGAAGCACGTGCAAAGGTTTTTCGCGGCCTTTTTGGCGCTCTGGGCAGCCTTTGGCTTGCAGGCTTCCTCGCAGGCCGCGTCCAGAACCCCGATCCAGGTCATGCTTCTGGACGGCCAGAGCGCCGGTCCCTACCACAATTGGCGGCTCACCACCCCGATCCTGAAGCGCGAGCTGGAGGAAACCGGCCTCTTCGCCGTCACCGTGGTGACGGCACCCGCCAACGGCGATTTCTCCGCCTTCCATCCCGACTTCGCGCATTATCAGGTGGTGGTGTCGAATTACGACGCGCCCGACTGGCCGGCCGAACTGAAAAGCCAGTTCGAAGATTTCATCCGCAATGGCGGCGGGCTGGTGTCGGTCCACGCCGCCGACAACGCCTTTCCCGGCTGGGCCGCCTATAACGAGATGATCGGCATTGGCGGCTGGCGGCGGCGCAATGAAACCGCCGGGCCGATCTGGAATTACGACGGAGGCAAGCTGGCGCCCGACACCGCGCCCGGTCCGGCGGGTGATCATGGCCTGCGCCGGCCTTTCCGCATTACCGTGCGCGCGCCGCAGCACCCCATCATGAAGGGGCTGCCGACCGAATGGATGCACACCGCCGACGAGATGTATGGGCGCCTGCGCGGGCCCGGCGCCAACATGACGGTTCTGGCGACGGCCTTTGGCGATCCCGCCAATCGCGGCACCGGCCATGACCAGCCGATGCTGATGGTGCTGCAATTCGGCAAGGGCCGCATCTTCCACACCACGCTCGGTCACGACGCCCTGGCGCTCGCCTGTATCGGTTTCGCCACCACCTTCCAGCGCGGCACCGAATGGGCCGCCACCGGCCGCGTCACGCAGAAAGTGCCCCGGACCTTCCCCACCGCCGATACGGTGAGCTATCGCGCCGACATCGCGGCGATGGACCCGCAGCTGGCCCGCGGCACCTCTGCTCCATAGAAGCTGCCCAGATCAGCAGGGCGCGCACGGCCGGCGTGCAGGGCTATCGCATGGGCGGGGCGCTGTCTCTCCGCGCTCAGCCGGCTCTACCAATCCAGCCTGGCCTGACGGCGAGGTGGGCAGCGTCGCTTACACGAAGTGGGCCCTGACCCTGGTGCCGTTGATGTCCGCCAGCCTGGCGCAGCCGGCGGCCGCGGCCGTCTGGATGAGCTCCTGCTGCAGCATCTCGATCGCGCGCTGCGCGCCGGCGGTGCCGAAGGCGGCCAGGCCCCAGCGCGTCGCCCGCCCGATCATGATGGCGTTCGCGCCAAGCGCGACTGCCTTGAAGATGTCGGCGCCCCGGCGGATGCCGCTGTCGAATATGATGGGAATCCGGCCATTCACCGCCGCGGCGATTTCGGGCAGGACCTCCAGCGAGGACGGACCGTAATCCATCGAGCGGCCGCCATGGTTGGAGACGATGATGGCGTCGGCGCCATGTTCGATCGCCAGCCTGGCGTCGTCCGGATCGAGGATGCCCTTGATGATCATCTTGCCTCTGATCATTTTCCGCACCGCGTCCATGTACTGCCAGGTGTACCAGATGCGTCCGTTTATCCGGTAGCGCGCCGCGCCGGTGAGGGTCGCGGGTCCGCGTCCGGCGCCTGCCCCACGGCCACCGGCGCCACGCCCGCCCGCCGGCGACGCGCGCCCGCCATAGTTGCGGTCCTGCTGCGTGCGTTCGTAATAGGACGCCTGCTGATCGACGGTTACGATGATGCTGTTGCAGCCGGCATTCTGGTAGGTGTCGATCGAGCGCTGGGTGGCCGCCAGATCCTCCTGCGGATAATACTGCCCCCACAAGGGGGCGCCGGGCACGGCGGGCGCGACCTGGGCGTAAGGCGTGCTGGTGTTGATGCTGAGGATCATCAGCGTGTTGGCGGCGGCGGTCGCCGCCTTGAACATGCCGATCTCGCCATCGGGATGCAGCGGCACCATCGCCGCCGTCGGCGCCACGATGATGGGGAATTTCATCTGTACGCCCAGCAGCGTCGAGGAAAGGTCGATCTGCGACGCCGGCATCGCGGCGCGGGACGGCAGGACATCGACCCAGTCGAACGCCTGGCGGTTGCGCCGAAGCGTGAACTCCGAGCCGTCGCCATGGGCCGTG
>CAZYGO010000235.1:0-3765 GCA_964647455.1 uncultured Rhizobium sp. | reverse complement strand
CTTTTTTCTGGGCGATGATGTGCTCGTTCTGGTGGCGGGTGATTGCGGGCTGGTCGGGGTCGGGGGGGAGGCCGTCCACCCGCGCCGAGATATGCGCCGACGGTACCGCCACGATCTTCTCGTCGGGGCCGGCATTGTCTTCCATCAGCAGCACGCCGACGGGACGGACGCTGATCACCGCGCCGGGCGCGATGGCTCTGGAGTTGGCGATCAGCACGTCCACCGGGTCGCCATCGCCCGACAGGGTGTGCGGGATGAAGCCGTAATTTCCCGGATAGCGCATCGAGGTATAGAGGAAGCGGTCCACCACCAGCGTGCCGGCGGCCTTGTCCATCTCATACTTGATGGGCTCGCCGCCGATCGGCACCTCGACAATGACATTGACGTCGTCGGGGGCATTCCGGCCCACCGGAATCTGGTCTATGCGCATGGCGGGGAGAATCCTCGGCTGAAGCTGGCGGCGTGTTAGATTTTATGCTGCACTGCGTCAAGCGGGCGCCCCCCACTTGATATAAAGCACGCCGAAACCGGCCATTTTGAGGAACCAGCTGATGCAGACCAAAGCCTTCGCCACCCAGTCTCCCACCACGCCCTTCGGACCGCATGTCATCGACCGCAGGGCGCCGGGGCCGCAGGATGTCGCCATCGAGATTCTCTTCTGCGGCGTCTGCCATTCCGACCTGCACACCGCCCGCGGCGAGTGGCCGGGCGTCCAGTACCCCTGCGTTCCGGGCCACGAGATCGTCGGCAAGGTGATGGCGGTCGGCGCCAAGGTGACCAGGTTCAGGCCCGGCCAGCTGGTCGGCGTGGGCTGCATGGTCGATTCCTGCCGCACCTGCGATGCCTGCCAGGAAGGACTGGAGCAGTATTGCAACGGCCCGGTCGGCTTCACCGGCACCTACAACGGCCCGGTCGGCGGCGGCGAAAACACCTATGGCGGCTATTCCGCCGCCATCACGGTGGACCAGCATTTCGTGCTTGCCATCAGCCATCCCGAAAAGGACCTGGCGGCGGTGGCGCCGCTGCTCTGCGCCGGCATCACCACCTGGTCGCCCCTGCGCCACTGGAAGGCCGGTCCCGGCAAGAAAGTCGGGATCGTCGGCATCGGCGGCCTGGGCCATATGGGCATCAAGCTGTCCCACGCGCTGGGCGCGCGGACGGTCGGCTTCACCACCTCGCCCGACAAGGTGGACGAGATCAGGCGCCTGGGCGCCGACGAGGTCGTGATCTCCAGGGACGAAAAGCAGATGGCGGCGCATGCCAACAGCTTCGACCTGATCGTCAACACCGTGGCGGCGGCGCACAATCTCGACACCTATGTCAACCTGCTCAAGCGCGACGGCACCATGGTGCTGGTCGGCGCGCCGGCGACACCGCATCCCTCGCCCGCTGTTTTCAACATGGTGTTCAAGCGCCGCGGCATCGCCGGCTCGCTGATCGGCGGCATTCCCGAAACCCAGGAGATGCTGGATTTCTGCGCCAAGCACGGCATCGTCTCCGAGGTCGAGGTCATCAAGATGCAGGACATCGAGGCGGCCTATGCCCGCATGCTGAAAAGCGACGTGAAATACCGCTTCTCCATCGACATGGCGTCGCTCAAGCAATGAACGGCGCGCATGGCGTCCTCCTGACGACGTTGCCAGGGCAGGAGGACGCCCGCCGGATTGCGAAGATGCTGGTGGAGGAGAAGCTGGCCGCCTGCGTCCAGCTTTTGCCCATCGAGAGCTTCTACCGCTGGGAGGGCAAGGTCCAGAACGAGGGCGAGGTGCTGCTCTTCATCAAGACCCGCACCGCGCTTTTCGATGCCGCCATCGCCGCGATCAAGGCCGCCCATCCCTACACCGTGCCGGAAATCGTCGGCTGGCCGTTCAGCGCCGGCTTTCCGCCCTACCTCGACTGGATCGGCGAAAGCACCCGCGCGCCATGACCCAGCCGCAGATCATAACCCTTGCCGTGCTGGTCGGCGTGGTGGGGCTGCTGGTGTGGGGCCGCCTGCGTTCGGAGGTCGTGGCCCTGGCGGGCGCGGCGCTGCTGCTGGTGACGGGCGTCATCCGCCCGGTGCAAGTGGAAGGCGCCTTCGCCAGCCCCGCCATCCTGGCGCTGGCTTCGCTGTTCGTCATCGCCTACGCCATGGAGCTGACGGGCCTGCTGGGTTTCCTGATCCGGGGCGCGGTCTGGCTCTGCCGCAAGCTGGGATCCTTCGGCATCTGGCTGGTGATCATCCTCTCCGGTGCCATCTCCGCCTTCGTCAACAACACGCCGATCGTGGTGCTGGCGGCGCCGGTGATCCGCGACGTCGCGCAATCGCAGTCGCTGTCGCCCAAGCGCTTCCTGATCCCGCTTTCCTACGCCACCATCCTGGGCGGCGCCTGCACCCTGATCGGCACCTCGACGAACCTGCTGGTGAACGACATGGCGCGCACCGCCGGCCAGCCCGGCTTCTCGCTGTTCGAGATCACGCCGGCCGCCCTGACGGTGGCGGTCGTCGGCGCGCTCTATCTCTATTTTCATGGCAGCGGCAGGCTGGCCGCCTCGCATGAAGCGGCACCGCTCGCTCCCCTGCCCCAGCGCGCCAGCGAGGCGGCGGGCGACGATCCGGCGCTCTTTCCGGCGGACCGGCCGCTGCGTCTGGTGCCGGCGCTGGTTTCGCTGCTGGTGTTCGTCATCGTGGTCGCCGCCGCCGCGCTGGGATTGACGCCGATCGCCGCCGCCGCTTTCGCCGGCGCGGTGCTGCTGATCCTGCTGGGCATAATAGGGGCGGAGGAAGCCTATCAGGGCCTGCGCCCGGAGATCCTGCTGCTCATCGCCGGCATGGTGGTGATCGGCCTGTCGCTGGAAGTCACCGGCCTGGCGGCGCTGGTGACAAGGCTTCTGCTTGGCGGCGCGGCCTGGGCCGGTCCGCTGGTGGCGCTCGCCCTGCTCTATGGCGCGACTCTGTTCCTCACCGAGGTTCTTTCCAACGCCGCGGTGGCGGTCCTGGTCACCCCGATCGCCGTGGCGATGGCCCAGAGCCTGCACGTCAGCCCGCGGCCCTTTCTGGTGGCGGTGATGCTGGCCGCCAGCGCCGCCTTCGCCACGCCGTTCGGCTACCAGACCAATGTGCTGGTCTACAAGCTGGGCGGCTATGGCTATATGGATTTCGTGCGCGTCGGCGTGCCGCTGAACCTCATCACCTGGGCGGCCGGCGTCGCGGCCATCGCCCTGTTCTATCCCTTCTAGTTCACCGCCACCCGCAGGGCCTCGGGCCCGCGCACCGCCAAGCCGCGCTTCCACCGCGGTTCGGCACGCAGTTCGATGACGCGCGTGCGCGCCAAAAGTTCAGCGAACACCGTCTCCAGCGTCATCCGCGCCAGATGATTGCCCAGGCACAGATGCGCGCCATGGCCGAAGGCGAGATGGCGGTTGGGACGGCGCCCGGCGTCGAAACGGTCCGGCTCCGCGAAGGCGGCGGGATCGCGGTTGGCCGCGCCATAGAGCAGCCCGAACGTCGTGCCCCTGGGAAAATCGCGGCCGGCCAGTTCCACCCGCTCCGCCGCATGGCGGTGGAAGAAAGGCAGCGGCGGCTCGAAGCGGAACATCTCCTGCACCGCCAGCGGCAAAAGCGAGGGATCGGCCCGCAGCCGCGCCATCTGGGCCGGAAAGCGCAGCAGCGCATGCAGGCCCGACGACATCGCGTCAATGGACGAGCCATGCCCCGCCATCAGCAGCAGCATGGCGGTGGAGACGAATTCGTCGTGCGACAGCGCCCCTTCATCCTCCGCCGCC
>CAZYGO010000234.1:0-2550 GCA_964647455.1 uncultured Rhizobium sp. | reverse complement strand
AGCCGGGCCGCATCCTGTTCGAGATTGACGGCGTCGATGTCGACACCGCCAAGGAGGCGATGCGCCTGGGCGCCGCCAAGCTCTCCATCGCGACCAAGTTCATCGCGCGCACGCTGTAAGAGAAGACCATGGCGAAGAAAGAAACCAAGGCGAAAGCCAAGAAGAAGTCGGCTCCCAAGGCCGCCGGCAAGGCCGACGCCTTCCGCGGCAAGTCGGCCGACGAGCTTTCCACCCAGCTCGTCGCCTTCAAGACGGAGCAGTTCAACCTGCGCTTCCAGCGGGCCAACGGCCAGGCCGAGAACACCGGCCGCATCCGCACCCTGCGCCGCGACATCGCGCGCATCGAAACCGTTCTTACCGAGCAGCGCCGCGCTGCCGCGAAAGGTTGAGTGAAATGCCCAAGCGAATCCTGCAAGGCACTGTCGTCTCCGACAAGAACCCCAAGACCGTGGTGGTGAAGGTGGAACGCCGCTTCATCCATCCGGTGTTGGGCAAGACCGTGCGCCGCAGCAAGAAGTACCACGCCCATGACGAGAAGGGCGAAATCAAGACCGGCGATACCGTCCGTATTCAGGAATGCCGTCCGCTTTCCAAGCTCAAGACTTGGGAAGTGGTGGAACGCGTAGCCAAGTAACGGCCGCGGCAAGGGAGTTTTAAGTCATGATCCAGATGCAAACTGAGCTCGATGTCGCCGACAACAGCGGCGCCAAGAGCGTTATGTGCATCAAGGTGCTGGGTGGTTCGCACCGGCGCTATGCCGATGTCGGCGATATTATCGTGGTTTCGGTGCAGGAAGCGATCCCGCGCGGCCGCGTCAAGAAGGGCGAGGTGCTCAAGGCCGTGGTGGTCCGCACTGCCCATGGCGTGCGCCGCCCCGACGGTTCGCTGATCCGCTTCGACGGCAACGCCGCCGTGCTGGTCAACAACCAGGGCGAGCCGATCGGCACTCGCATTTTCGGGCCGGTGACGCGCGAGCTGCGCAACAAGGGTCAGATGAAGATCATTTCGCTCGCGCCGGAGGTGCTGTGATGGCCAACATTCGCAAGGATGACAACGTCATCGTCATCGCCGGCCGCGACAAGGGCAAGAAGGGCAAGGTCCTGAAGGTGCTCCCCAAGGAAGACCGCGCCCTGGTCCAGGGCGTCAACGTGGTCAAGCGCCACCAGCGCCAGACCCAGCGGGAGCAGGGCGGCATCGTCTCCAAGGAGGCGCCGATCCATCTCTCCAACATCGCGCATGTCGATCCCAAGTCGGGCAAGGCGACGCGCGTGGGATTCAAACTCATGGCCGACGGCAGCAAGGTCCGCGTTGCCAAGAAGTCGGGAGAAGTGATCGATGTCTGAGGCAGGCAAGACCGAGAAGCCCAAGAAGGAGGCTTCCAAGCGCCGCGAAGTCAACACCGGCACCAATGTGGCGGTGGGCGAGCATGCGCGCGAGGCCGGCTACGTTCCGCGCTTCAAGAAGCGCTACAATGAGGTCATCAAGCCCGATCTGATGAAGAAGTTCGGCTACAAGAATCCGATGCAGGTTCCCAAGCTGAACAAGGTGGTGCTGAACATCGGTGCCGGCGAGGCCGCCTCCGACGGCAAGAAGATCATGCAGGCGCAGAACGACCTGACCGCCATCGCCGGCCAGAAGGCGATCCAGACCCGTTCCAAGAAGGCCATCGCGCAGTTCAAGATCCGCAAGGACCTGCCGATCGGCGCCAAGGTGACGCTGCGCGGCGACCAGATGTACGAGTTCCTCGATCGGCTGGTCACCATGGCGCTGCCGCGCGTGCGCGACTTCCGCGGCATCAACCCGAAGTCGTTCGATGGCCGCGGCAACTATGCCATGGGCATGAAGGAACATGTCGTGTTCCTGGAAATCGACTATGACCGCACCGAAACGGTGTGGGGCATGGACATTATCGTCAACACCACTGCGAAGACCGACGAGGAAGCCCGCGCGCTTCTCGAAGGCTTCCAGTTCCCGTTCACGAATTGAGGTTCTGACCCATGGCGAAGACAAGCCAGATCAACCGCAACAAGAAGCGCGAAAAGATGGTCGCGCAATATGCCGCCAAGCGTGCCGAGCTGAAGGCGATCGCCGAGGACATGAAGGTCCCCGCCGAAGACCGTTTCGCCGCTCGCCTGAAGTTGGCCAAGCTGCCGCGCAACTCTTCCAAGGTGCGCATCCATCATCGCTGCGAACTGTCGGGCCGCCCCAAGGGCTATTACCGCAAGGTCAAGATGAGCCGTATCGCGCTGCGTTCGCTGTCCAATTTCGGCCAGATCCCCGGCATGACCAAGGCGAGCTGGTAAGGAGCATATGATGGTTACCGATCCCATTGGCGATCTGCTCACCCGCATCCGCAACGGTCAGCTGCGTCGCATGTCCACCATCCGCTCGCCCAACTCGCGCCTGCGCGTGCGCCTGCTCGATGTGCTGCAGGAAGAGGGCTATATCCGCGGTTATGCCGAGGTCGAGCAGAAGGGCCGCAAGGAACTCGAGATCGAGCTGAAGTATCATGAAGGCCGCCCCGTCATTCAGGAACTGAAGCGCGTCTCC
>CAZYGO010000233.1:0-2609 GCA_964647455.1 uncultured Rhizobium sp. | reverse complement strand
CCAGCAGCGCCAGGGCGGCGGCGGTCATCGGAACTTTCATGTGAAATGTTACACAACATTTGCCCATGGCGGCGCAAGCAAAACATGCTGCGATAGCACAAGAGATTGAATTTGCTGGCTATTCCCAGGCCGAGACCAGGGTTTGCGTCGTCGCCAGCATCGCCCCGTTCAGTTCCAGCGCCTGGAGCGCGGCCTGGTGCAGCGCCGGCTGATAGGCGGCGACGGCGTCGCTGGCGATGACGACATGGAAGTCGCGCTCGAAGGCATCCCAGGCCGAGGACTGGATGCAGCATTCGGTGGTGAGGCCGCATAGCGCCAGCGTGTCGATGCCCCGTCCCTTCAGCTTTTCGGCCAGGCCGGTGCCGGCAAAGGCGCTGTAGCGGTGCTTGGTCACCACCACCTCCTCGGCCTGGGGGCGCGGCTCGACGAATTCGGCGCCGGGGGTGCCTTCGCGGCAGATGCCCGGACTGTCGTCGCCGCGGCGCTCCTTGGCCTCGCGCTCGATCCCGGTCTCCAGATGCGGCGCGGTGATAGCGCGGGTGAAGACGCGCAGCACGCCGCGCGCCCGCGCCGCCTCCACCAGGGTGCGGGCCTGGGCCACGGCGGGGAAGATGGTGCGCATGTCGGCGCCGGACCTGGCCATGGCGCCGTCCGCGGCGGCGAAATCTGCCTGGATGTCGATCACCAGCAGCGCCGTGCGCGCCGGCGTCACCCAGTCGCGATGCAGCCTCGGGCCGTTCATGCGAAGGCCCGCCTCAGGCGCGGCAGGATCGCCTCGCCCGCCATGGCGAGGCCCCTGGGATAGTCGTCGAAGATGAACATCAGCCCGTCCAACGCGCAATCGCGCAGGAAGGTTTCGATGCGCTCGGCGCAGGTGGCGGGCGAGCCGATCGCGGTCTGGGTCATGAAGGCGCCCTGCGCCCGCGCCGTCATCGCGTTGCCGCCCCCACTTCCATCTTTCGGCAGGCCATAGCTTTCCAGCATCCCGGCGACGGCGCCTTCATCGAGGCCCTGGCGGTATTTCGCCGCCCGGTTTTCGGCGGCGGCGTCGCTTTCGTCCCAGATCACGGTGATCATGGCATAGGTCCGGATCGGCTTGCCCAGCTTCGCCGCCAGCTCCTTGGCCCGGTGCGAGGCCTCGCGGGTTTCCCTGGCGTCGCGGCCGCCGATGAAGCAGCCATCGGTGCGGCGCACCGAGAAGTCGAAGCCGCGCGGCGACATGCCGGCGCAGATCAGGCGCGGGCGGCGCAAGGGCTTGGGATCGCAGACGCAGTCGGTGACGTTGAAATAGCGGCCATGGAAATCGACCTTCGGCTCCGACCAGAGACGGGTGACGATCTCGGTCCATTCCTCCGCCAGGTCATAGCGCTGGTCGTGGGAGAGGCTGTCGTCCCAGGCGCCCATCTGGGCGAACTCGCCGCGATAGGCGCCCGCCACGATGTTGAGCCCGGCACGGCCGCCGGAAATGTGATCCAGGGTGGCGATCATCTTGGCCGCCACCACCGGGTTGAAGAGAATGGCGTGCAGCGTCGCCCAGACCTGGATGCGGCTGGTGGCGGCGGCGATGCCCGCCATCATGGTCACGGCCTCCAGGCTGGTGCCCCAATGGCCGGTCGCGCCGCCGAAGCCGCGCCACTTGCCCATCGCCATGGCGAAATCGAACCCGGCCTTCTCGGCGGCGATGGCGGCGTCGCGGTTCTGCGGCCAGCCGCCGTCCAGCACCGGCGTCGCGCTGCTGACGATCCAGCCGCCATTCGCCACAGGCAAAAAGACGCCGTATTCCTTCATGCCGCCGTTCCCCGCGGTGGCTTCATCCGCAGCACCGCCAGCAGGATGATCACGACCAGCGCGGCCAACATCAGGAAGGCCGGCACGAAACTCCCGCTGCGGTCAAAGACAAAGCCGGCAAAGGCCGGTCCCACCGATCCGATGGTGGAAACCAGGTTCACCGTGGCGAAAAGCTCCAGGTTGGGCTTGCGGCCGAAATAGTCGAGCAAAAGAATGGTGGAGGCGAAGAAGGTAAGGCCAGAGCCGATGCCGATGCCGCCCGCATAGAGCAGCAGCATCGCCGTGCCGCCGCCCGCCGACAACGCCAGCAACCCGCCCGCCAGCAGCAGCAGAGCCAGGGCCAGCAGCGTCCTGGCCTCGATGAAACGCGAGAACAGCCCGCCGCCCAGCCGCCCGCCGGCATTGATCAGCGCCCCGACACTGAGCAGGCTGACGGCGGCGGTCTCGCCCACGCCATGGGCCATCAGATGCGGAATGGAAAAGGCGTTGACGGTAATATCGACGAACAGGAACACGCTATAGGCCGCCGCCAGCACCACGAATTGCGGCGTCTTCAGCGCCGCCTTCACCGTCCAGGCCTCGCGGGTGATTTCCGGATCGCGCTCGACATTCGCAGCGACGTCGGTGCTGGAATCCACCAGTAGCGCCGCCAGCAATGCCGTCGCAAGAATGGCCGCACCGCTCATGAGCCATACCGCGCGCCAGCCATGGGCGCCCGCGATCCAGAGATACAGCAGCGGCCCCGCGACGGCGCCGCCCTGCCCTAGGGTGAAATAAAGTCCGAAGATGAAGCCCGGCCGCTCGAAATTGCGCGTCAGCAG
>CAZYGO010000232.1:0-6233 GCA_964647455.1 uncultured Rhizobium sp. | reverse complement strand
CACCTCCATGCGGATCTCGCGCACCAGGGCGCGCAGGCTTTCCAGCGGCTTGGCGCTTTCGGCGGCGAAGCTGCCGCCGTTCAGGGCATTGCGGTTGATCTCGGCCCGGTTGCCGTTGCAGCGCCAGATCAGGTCCGGCTTGAGGCCGATGATGGAATAACGGCCGCGGGCCTCGCCGCCCTGCACGCTTTCCAGGAGGAAGCTGTTTTCGCGGGCCGAGCCGTCCGCATTGGTGCCGAGCTTGAGATAGGCCGAAACCGGCGTCTCCAGGTCGGCGACCAGGCGGGTGGCGACAAGCTGCGGCCTGCCCGCGCCATAGGCTCGCGCAAACGCCTCGAAATCGGTCACGAGCCGTTGCCTGTGGCGGAATCCAGCAGCGCCTGGTTGACGGTCACCTTCTGGGCCGCGCGCTCGGCATTGGCCATGGTCAGGGTGAAGTCGCCCGCGACCGTGCCGGCCAGCTGGCGGGCATGGTTCTGGAACTGCGGATCATTGGCCGGCGGGCGTGGATGGGCGATGCCGGTGACCTGGGCGATGACATAGGAATCGCCGCGCGGCGCCGAGACGACGCCGCCCTGGGGGGCGTCGAAGATCTTCTGCACCAGCGCGCCGGGCAGGGTGGCGTCGTCGCTGGTGCGCGACAGGGCCGGGCTCTTCTGCACGCCGGCCTTGAGCGCGGCGGCGATGCCGGCCAGCGACTTCTCCTTCTGCGCCTGCTCGGTCAGGGCCTTGGCCCTGGCGGCCAGCAATTCGGAGCGCTTCTGCGCCGTCCATTGCGCCACCGCGTCGGCGCGCACCTCGTCCAGCGGCTTCAGCTTGGGCGGGGTGCTGCCCACCACCTTCACCACATAATAGGCGCCGCTCTTGGCCTGCACCGCGTCATTGTCCTGGCCGACCTCGGCCTTGAAGGCGAGGGTGAGGAAGTCGGGATCGGCGGGAACATCGGCCTTGTTGCCGTCGGGCGCGTTGCCCTGGGCGTCCATCGCCGCGACGTGGCCGAGCTTCAGTCCGGCCTTCTTGGCCGCGGTCGCCATGTCGTCGCCATTCTTGCGGGCATCGTCATAGGCGTTGAGCATGTCCACCAGCTTGTCGGCGGCGATCTGGTTCTGCAGCGCGGTGCGGACCTGGTCCTTGACCTCGTCCAGCGTGTGGTGCTGGCCCGGCACGGTGATCTTGCCGGTCTTCACCATCACCCAGCCGAAGGTGCCCTTCACCGGCTGGCTGGTCTCGCCTTCCTTGACCGCGAAGGCGGCGGCGCCGACCGCGGCATCGCCCAGTTCGGCTTCGGTCTTGGCGCCCAGCGCGGTGTCGGCGGGTTTCAGGCCTCTGGCGGCGGCGAGCTGTTCGAAGCTGGTGCCGCTGTCCAGCCTGGCGCGGGCCGCCCTGGCCTCGGCCTCGTCCTTGAATTCCAGCTGATACAGTTCGCGCCGTTCCGGCACGTTGTAGGTGGACTGGCGGGCGGCGAACTCGTCGGCGATCATCTTGTCGGTGATCTCGACGGGCACGTCGGCGGGCGCGGCCCAGGCGAACTGCACGTCGCGATATTCCGGCGTCGAGAAGTGCGGCGCGTTGGTCTTGACGAAGGCGGCCAGGGTTTTCTCGTCGGGCGCGGCGATCGGGCCGGCGGCGTCGGGCGGCAGCACGACATAATCGGCGGCGCGCTTCTCGTTGATATAGAGGAACAGCGCCAGGCTGTATTCCGGCGGCAGGCCGAAGAAGCTTTCCGCCGCGCTGGTCAGCTGGGTGCGGGTGAGGTCGGCGCGGACCTCGGTAAGGAAGGCATTCTCGCTGTCATAGCCGCTGGCCTGGATCGCCTGCAGGAAGACATTGTGGTCGAACTGGCCGGCCGGGCCGCGGAAGGCGTTCAGTGCCCGCACCTGGCTCACCACCTGGGCGTCCGAGGTGCCCAGGCCCAGCTTGGCGGCGTAATTGTCCAGCGCCAGGCGGGTGATCATCTGCTGCGCCACGGTCTGGCCCAACCCCATCTTCTGCGCCATCTCCGGCGTGATATCCATGCCCAGGCGCTGGCCCTCGTTGCGCACCAGGTTGCGATAGGTGCGGGTGAAGGTCGCCTGGTCGATCTCGCTGCCGCCCACCGTCGCCACCGCGGTGGAGGAACGGCCGGTGAAGACGTCGGCCACGCCCCAGACCACGAAGCTCAGCGCCAGCGCGCCCATCAGCAGGGTGGCGACGAACGACTTGGAGACGCGGTGAAACCATTCAATCATTGCGGGACGGGTCCTGATGGGCGGAAAGGCCGCGGATGATACGGATGGGGCCTGCTTCCGGCAAGCCGCGCTTTTGGCGTAGAAAGCGGAAAAAAGCAGGGAGATTCCAATGCGTTCGCTGGTCGCCGGAAACTGGAAGATGAACGGGGCGGGGGAGGCCGACCTGGCCAAGTTCGGCGCGCTCAAGGACGCGCTGGCCGCCAGCCCGCCCGCCTGCGACGTGCTGGTCTGCCCGCCCGCGACCATGATCGCGCAGGCCGCCTGGTTCACCAAGGGCGCCTTCGCCATCGGCGGACAGGATTGCCACGCCCAGCCGTCGGGCGCCTTCACCGGCGACATCAGCGCCGAGATGCTGAAGGCCGCCGGCGCCAGCCATGTGATCGTCGGCCATTCCGAGCGCCGCCAGTATCACGGCGAGACCGATGCCGATGTCGCGGCCAAGGCGAAGGCCGCCTGGCGCGCTGGCCTGACCGCCATCATCTGCTTCGGCGAGACGCTGGCCGAGCGCGAAGCGGGCAAGGCCAATGATGTGTGCAAGACCCAGCTTGCCGGCAGCGTGCCGGAAGGCGCGAGCGCGGCGAACACGGTGGTGGCCTATGAGCCGGTCTGGGCCATCGGCACCGGCAAGACCGCCAGTCTGGACGATATCGCGGCGATGCATGCCCATGTGCGCGCCTGCCTGGTGGCGCAACTGGGCGAGGCGGGACGTACGATCCTGATCCAGTATGGCGGTTCGGTGAAGCCGGACAACGCCGCCGCCATCCTGTCGACGCCCGATGTGGGCGGGGCGCTGGTGGGCGGCGCCAGCCTGAAGGTCGCCGATTTCATGGGCATCATTTCGGCCGCGCCGGCTTAATTCCTGACCTGCCGCTCTGCCGCGCCCTGCCAGAGGACACGTCCCTCCGCTCTTGCGCGTTTCGCGCGCGAAGGGGAGGCGGGCCTCCAAATTCGCGCGCCAGCGAGCGTCGGCGCCGAAGTTCCACGGCACTCAGCGGTTGTTAACCAAGCCTTTCGACCCTTCCTTAACGTGCCAGGCCACATTCTACCCGGACAACCAGAAAGGTTGCGTTGGGTTATGAGCCGGCTGTCCTTCGACACCGTGGATGCACTTATTTACGATCCGGTGTCGGCCAACCGCACCGCGACGCGGGCTGCCCTTTACAGCCTGGGCTTCCGCCGCACCGAAACCGTCTCCAGCCTGGAAGACTTCGTCAAAAGCATCCAGAAGTCGCCGCCGGACATCGCGCTGGCCGAGGCCCAGGGCGCACCCGACGAGCTCTGCGCCACCATCCAGTCGCTGCGCCAGGGCGGGGCGGGGCACAACCCCTTCATCGTCATCATCGTCACCGCCTGGGAGAAGAACACCAGCCTGATCCAGCGCGTCGTCTCTTCCGGCGCCGACGATCTGCTGCTGCGGCCCTTCTCCACCGGCCTGCTGGGCCAGCGCATCGAGACCCATATCGAGCGGCGCAAGAGCTTCGTCATCACCAGCGAGTATGTCGGCCCCGACCGCCGCAAGGACGCCAGCCGTCCGTCCAATGTCGAGCTCTTCGCGCCGCCCAATTCGCTGAAGATGAAGGCCAAGGACAAGCTGCCGGCCGAGGCCGTCACCAAGCTGCTGGATGCCGAGCTGAAATCGGCCTGCGAGCGGCTGCAGAGCGAAAAGCTGCGCCGCGATTCCTTCCAGGCTTGCATCCTGTGGCGGCTGATGCAGGAAACCCTGCCCAGCCGCGGGGTACCGCCGGAGCTCGACAGCCTCATCGCCCTGGCGGCCTCGATCGGGCGGCGCAGTCGCGAAGCCGAACTGCCGGCGGCGCATGACTGGTGCGAGCAGCTGGTGGCGGCCTGCGAGGGGCTGAAGCTGGGCGTGGACCGCAACGCCTCGATGCACCTGCTCGGCCATGCGGCGCTCAGCCTGCACCAGGTTTTCCATCCCGAAAAAACCGCCGGCGACCAGCTGGCGGAGATCGACGCCACCGTCGCCCTGATCCGCGCCCGCAACCAGGCCCAGGCCATTGCGGTTTGAGGCGAAAGCCACAAGTCCATGATATCCAATAAAAATCCCGGACGGGGCTTGCCCTTCCGGCGGCTGCTTCCTATTTGCCCGGCAATGCTCTAAACCCCGCGCTTCACTTACCGGACCCGTTCGATGCAGACCGTCCTTCTTGTCGCCGAAGTGCTTGTCGCGGTGGCGCTCATCATCATCGTGCTGCTGCAGCGTTCCGAAGGCGGCGGCTTGGGCATGGGCGGCCCCACCGGCGGCGGCCTGTTCAGCGCCCGCGGCGCGGCCGATACCCTGACCCGCACCACCGCGGTGCTGGCCTTCTTCTTCATCGTGATCTGCCTGGGGCTGAATATCGTTGCCCTCAAGGGCCGCCCCGAATCGACGCGCTCCATCCTGGAGGCGCCGGTCACCGGCCCGGCCAAGCCGGCCCCCGCGCCGAGCGTGCCTTCGGTGCCGAAGCCCCAGTAGCGCGGCGATTTCCGCATAGCTGTTAGCAGCGGAAAATTTTCAAATTTTCCGCTTGCGGTGACCCCATCCTTTGATGATGGTGGCCTCCCATGGCCCGGTTGATCTTCATCACCGGCGGCGTGGTCTCTTCCCTGGGAAAAGGTCTTGCGTCCGCCGCTCTCGGCGCGCTGCTTCAGGCGCGCGGTTACAAAGTCCGTCTCAGGAAACTCGACCCCTATCTGAATGTCGATCCGGGCACCATGAGCCCGTTCCAGCATGGCGAAGTCTATGTCACCGACGATGGCGCCGAGACCGATCTGGATTTGGGCCATTATGAGCGCTTCACCGGCGTGTCGGCGCGCAAGTCGGACAATGTCACTTCGGGCCGCATCTATTCCCAGGTGATCGAGAAAGAGCGCAAGGGCGGCTATCTCGGCCGCACCGTGCAGGTGATCCCCCATGTCACCGACATGATCAAGGAATTCGTCCTGGCCGATTCCGACGGGCTGGATTTTCTGCTGGTGGAAATCGGCGGCACGGTGGGCGATATCGAAGGCCTGCCTTTCTTCGAGGCCATCCGCCAGTTGCATAACGATCTGGGGCGCGGACAGACCGCCTTTATTCATCTGACCCTGGTGCCCTTCATCGAAGCGGCGGGGGAACTGAAGACCAAGCCGACCCAGCATTCGGTGAAAGAGCTGCGCGCCATCGGTATCCAGCCGGATATCCTGCTCTGCCGCACCAGCCATGCCTTGCCGGAGGAAGACCGCCGCAAGATCGGGCTGTTCTGCAACCTGGCGGCGGAGCGGGTGATCCCCGCCATGGATCTGGACACCATCTATCGCGTGCCGATCGCCTATCACGATGTGGGATTGGACACCCAGCTTCTGAAAGTGTTCGGGATTGAGAATGCCCCGCCGCCGGACCTGTCGCGCTGGCAGAATGTGGTGGAGCGGGTGAAGAATCCCGAAGGCGAAGTGCGCATCGCCGTGGTGGGCAAATATATGCAGGTGAAGGACAGCTATAAGTCGCTGTCCGAAGCCCTGACCCATGGCGGGCTGGCCAACAATGTCAAAGTGCATCTGGATTGGATCGACAGCGAAGTGTTTGAGCGCGAGGATGCCGCCGTCTTCCTGGAAAATGTTCATGGCATTCTGGTGCCGGGCGGCTTTGGCGAGCGCGGCACCGAAGGCAAGATCGGGGCGGTGAAATTCGCCCGCGAGCGCAAAGTGCCGTTCGTCGGCATTTGCTCTGGCTTGCATATGGCGGTGCTCGACGAGGCGCGCGACCTGGCGGGAATGGAAGGGTCCGGCACCACCGAGATCGGCCATCCCAAACATCCGGTGATCGGGCTGATGACCGAATGGACCAAGGGCAATATGACAGAGACCCGCAGCGCCGATGGCGATATGGGCGGCACCATGCGGCTGGGCGCCTATCCCGCCAGTCTCAAGCCCGGCTCACGGGTGGCGGATGTCTATGGCGCCACGGAAATTTCCGAGCGTCATCGCCATAGATACGAAGTGAACACCAATTATGCCGAACAATTGGCG
>CAZYGO010000231.1:0-2927 GCA_964647455.1 uncultured Rhizobium sp. | reverse complement strand
CAGAGCCATTGTTTTCTTCCTTCGTTTTTAAACCGTTGAACTGTTGATCTACTTGCGCGGGAAGCCCGGCGGCATGCCGCCGCCGAACATTCCGCCCATGCCTGGCGGCATCTGCATGCGGCCGCCCTTGCCCATCTTCTTCATCATGTCCGACATCTGCCGGTGCATCTTCAGAAGCTTGTTGACCTCGCTGACTTCCACCCCCGCGCCCTGCGCGATGCGCTTCCTGCGCGAGCCGTTGATGATGTCGGGATCGCCGCGCTCGATGCGGGTCATCGACTGGATGATCGCCTCCTGGCGGGTGATCACCTTGTCGTCGATGCCGGCGGCGTCGAGCTGGTCCTTGATCTTGCCCACGCCGGGCAGCATGCCGAGCACGCCTTTCATGCCGCCCAGCTTCTTCATCTGGTTCAACTGGCTGCGAAGGTCGTTCATGTCGAACGTGCCCTTCTTCATCTTGGCGGCGAGCTTTTCCGCTTCTTCCCTGTCGATGGTCTCGGCCGCCTTCTCGACCAGCGAAACCACGTCGCCCATGTCGAGGATGCGTCCCGCCACGCGGTCGGGGAAGAAGGGCTCCAGCGCCTCCAGCTTCTCGCCGGCGCCGAGGAACTTGATCGGTGCGCCGGTGACCTGGCGCATCGAAAGCGCCGCGCCGCCGCGGCCATCGCCGTCCACCCGCGTCAGGATGATGCCGGAAACCCCGACCCGTTCGTTGAACGACTTGGCGATGTTGACCGCGTCCTGGCCGGTCAGCGAATCCGCCACCAGCAGGGTTTCGTGCGGCGAAACCAGCGTCTTCACTGCCGCCACTTCGGCCATCAGCTGCTCGTCGACATGCTGGCGGCCGGCGGTGTCGAGGATGACGGCGTCATAGCCGCCGACTTTCGCCGACGCCATCGCGCGCCGGGCGATGTCCAGCGGCGCCTGGCCGGCGATGATCGGCAGGGTGGCGACGCCCGCCTGCTCGCCCAGCACCTTCAGCTGCTCCATGGCCGCGGGCCGCGTGGTGTCGAGCGAGGCCATCAGCACCCGCTTCTTCTCACGGGTCTGCAGCATCAGGGCCAGCTTGGCGGAGGTGGTGGTCTTGCCCGAGCCCTGCAGGCCGACCATCAGGATCGGCGCCGGCGGCGAGCCGATGCTCAGCGCCTCATTCTTCTCGCCCAGCGTCTCGACCAGCACGTCGTGCACGATCTTGATGACCTGTTGGGCGGGGGAAACCGAGCGGATCACCTGCTCGCCGACCGCGCGCGGGCGCACGCGTTCGATGAAGTCCTTCACCACCGGCAGCGCCACATCCGCCTCGATCAGGGCGGTGCGCACTTCTCCCAGCGCGGCATCGACATCGGCCTCCGAAAGGGCGCCACGGCCCCGAAGCCTGTCGAACACGCCGCCGAGGCGGGATTGAAGCGATTCAAACATTCAACGTCCCAAACGAATCTCAAAGCAATTTCGCCGCAGGGGGCGCAACGCGCTGCCTGCGGGCGATCCCCCGCGCCGGGCGGGGGACCGAAAGGGCCTTCGGTCCTTCCGGAAAACGGCTGCTTTAAAGCCCCAACACCGCGAAAAGTCAAATTTCCGCGCATTGACAGGGGTTAGCCGGACCCCCGATGCTCATGTCAGACAAAAACCTGCAAATCCCCGGGGGAAACATGACCGATCTTTCACGCCGCTCCATGCTGGCGGGCGCCGCCGCCGCCCTGCCCACCGCCGCGCTGGCTCAGCGCGCTACCCCGGCCACCGTCGTCAGCAATCCGCCCCGCCAGTGGGGCCGGGGCGCGCCCGTCACCCAGTATCCCGATCCCGATGTGATCTCGCTGGACCCCAGCTTCGGCGCGGTCAATGAAGGCCATGCCGTCATCAAGCGCGTCGGCACCAACTATCAATGGGCGGAAGGACCGGCCTGGAACGGCCAGGGCCAGTATGTCGTCTTCAGCGACGTGATGGGCGATGTGCAGTATCGCTACATCTGGGACACCGGAATGGTGGTGCCTTTCCGCCGCCCTTCCTTCAACAGCAACGGCAACGCCTTCGACTTCCAGGGCCGCCAGATTTCCGCCCAGGACTTCCCGCGCCGCGTCGTGCGCTGGGAGCATGACGGCTCGATGACCATCATCGCCGACAGCTTCGAGGGCAAGCCGCTCAATTCCCCGAACGACTTTGCCTGCCACCCCGATGGCAGCATCTGGTTCACCGATCCCTATTATGGCGGCCAGCTTTCCGAGGGCCATGTCGACCAGGGCGACGGCCCGATGAACCGGGGCGGCCTGCTCAACCCCATGATCGGCAATCCGGGCAGCGGCATCATCGGCTCTCTGCACCAGGTGCTGCCGACCCAGATCTACCGCTGGGACCCGTCGAACCGGCTGGAAGTCGTCGCCACCGGCCAGATTCCCAACGGCCTGGCCTTCTCGCCCGACTACAAGAAGCTCTATTTCGTCTGGGGCCAGAATCTGGCGGTCGCCGATGTCGTCGGCACCAAGCTGCAGAATATCCGCACCTTCTCCGACGGCATGATCGACGGGGTCAAGTGCGGCTTCGACGGCCACCGGGTGGATGTGCAGGGCAATGTCTGGTCGGGCTCGACCGAGCCCCTGGGCTATTGCGGCGTCACCATCTGGAACCCGGCGGGCAAGGCCATCGGCCGCATCCGCCTGCCCGAGACCTGCGCCAACGTCACCTTCTGCGGCCCCAAGCGCGACTGGCTGTTCATGACCGCCAGCCAGTCAGTCTATCTGATCCGCACCAACACCCAGGGCGCGGGGCCTTTTTAGTCGGCGCGTTCCGCGTGAAACGAAAAGGCCGGTGCGATGCACCGGCCTTTTTTCTTAGCCACCGAGCTGCTCTCGAACATAGATCTTCACGTGATGAACGATTGAGTTTCCCTCACCCTGCGGCACCTCATCCAAATGAACTCCACCCCAGGAATC
>CAZYGO010000230.1:0-4132 GCA_964647455.1 uncultured Rhizobium sp. | reverse complement strand
GGAGGCGCCGGCGACGACAAGCTTCAATTCCGACATGATGTTCCCCCTGGAGCGGCGCCCCGGAAAGGTGCGTAGCGGCTTTCCGCAGGGCGCGCGACCATCGAAAAACCTAAGCCTTTGTGTCAACGCCCGGCGCGTTCGCTTCCTTTTTCGCCACCGTCACCATGGCGGGGCGCAGCAGCCGCTCGCCAATACGATAGCCGGTCTGAACCACATCCACGATGCTGCCGGCGGGCTTGCCGTTCCCCGGCACCTCGGCGATCGCCTGGTGCAGGTTAGGATCGAACTTGCCGTCGGTTGTGTCGATCAGCTTGACGCCATGGCTCTCCAGCGTCGCCATCAGCTGGCGGTCGGTGGCTTCGATGCCGTCCAGCACCGCCGCAATCTGGGCGTCGGCGGCGGCGCGCACATCGGCCGGAACCGCGGCCAAGGCGCGGGCGAAATTGTCGGCAATGCCCAGCATGTCGCGGGCAAAGCGGGTCACGGCATATTGCGAGGCCTCGGCCTTTTCGCGCGCGGCGATGCGGCGGACATTCTCCATCTCGGCCAGGGCGCGCAGCCGCTGGTCCTTGAGTTCCGCATTCTCCTTCTGCAGGGCATCCAGCACGGCGAATTCGGCGGCGTGCGGATTCTCGGAGTCGGGCAGCTGGGTCTTTTCTTCGGTATCGCTCATGACGGGCTTCCTTAATCCCTAACCTAGCAGGCGTCCAATGACTTTCGCGGTATGGTCCACCATCGGGATGATGCGGCCGTAATTCAGCCGCGTCGGCCCCAGAACGCCGATGACGCCGACGATATGCCCGGCGGCATTGGCATAAGGGGCGGCGACGATGGAGGAACCGGACAGGGAAAACAGCCGGTTCTCCGAGCCGATGAAGATGCGCACCCCGTCACCCTCCTTCACCAGCTCCAGAAGGCGGATCAGGTCGTTCTTGCGCTCGATATCGTCGAACAGGTGCTGCACCCGCTCGATGTCGGCGCGGGCCTCGACGCTGTCCAGGAGGTGGGCGGTGCCGCGCACGATCAGGGTCTTTTCCTCGGCGCTGCCGGCCCCTGCGGACCCGAAGGCGGGTTGGCTGATGGTGGCAAGGCCCTCCGCCACTATCTTGGCGGTCAGCCGGTCCAGCGCCGCGCGCTCGCTTTCCAGCTCCGCCAGCACTTCGGCCCGGGCGTCGTCCAGGGTGCGGCCGCGCAGCCGGGCGCCCAGATAGTTGCTGGCTTCCCACAGGGCCGAGGCGGGCAGGCCGGGCGGGGTCTCGATCATGCGGTTCTCGACCTGGCCGTCCTCGAACACCATCACCACCAGCGCCCGGCCGGGCGCGACGGCGACGAACTCGACATGCTTCAGGGCGGCGTCCTGCTTGGCGGTCACCACCAGCCCGGCGCAGCGCGACAGGCCCGAAAGCATCTGCGTCGCCGTGCTCAGCACTTCCTCCAGCCGCCGGCCGCTGGCGGACAGGCGGGCCTCGATCTGGCTGCGCTCCTCGGTGGCGAGGTCGCCGATCTCCAGCATCCCGTCCACGAACAGGCGCAGGCCCCGCTCGGTGGGAACGCGCCCGGCACTGGTGTGGGGGGCATAGAGCAGGCCCATCGCCTCCAGGTCCGCCATCACGTTGCGGATCGAGGCCGGCGACAGGGTCAGGGGCAGGCGCTGGGACAGGGTACGGCTGCCCACGGGTTCCCCACTGGCGAGGAAAGCTTCCACCAGATGGCGGAAGACCTCGCGCGGGCGGTCGCCAAGCGGGCCGGGGGGAAGGGGCGAATCCAAAACCAAGTCCTTGGAATTGTTACAATAATACCGCAAGCGGAGGAGCGGTTGCGCCCGCCCGCCTGCGCCGCTAGGTAACGCCTGGCTTTTGCGACTTCAACCATAGGCTCCCGTCATGCGCCCCTCAAATCGTGCCCCCGACCAGATGCGGGCGGTCAGCCTGACGCCGGGCTTCGCCCGCCATGCCGAAGGCTCCTGCCTGGTGAAGTTCGGGGACACCCATGTGCTGGTCACCGCCAGCCTGGAGGAAAAGGCGCCGCCCTTCCTCAAGGGCACCGGCAAGGGCTGGGTGACGGCCGAATACGGCATGCTACCCCGTTCCACCCATGACCGCATGCGCCGCGAGGCGGCCGCCGGCAAGCAGTCGGGACGCACCCAGGAGATACAGCGGTTGGTGGGGCGCTCCCTGCGCGCCATCTGCGACCTGTCGGTGCTGGGCGAGCGGCAGATCGTGATCGACTGCGACGTACTGCAGGCCGATGGCGGCACGCGCACCGCCGCCATCACCGGCGGCTTCGTGGCGCTCAGCCAGTGCGTCGGCTTCATGAAGAAGGTGGGCATGATCAGCCAGCCCGTGATCC
Source organism: uncultured Rhizobium sp. (assembly GCA_964647455.1). Classification (GTDB taxonomy): domain Bacteria; phylum Pseudomonadota; class Alphaproteobacteria; order Micropepsales; family Micropepsaceae; genus Rhizomicrobium. The sequence goes on along the minus strand of CAZYGO010000230.1, from coordinate 1,783 downwards.
GCGATCATGTCGCCGCCGTCAGCTGCGGCATCTATCGCGGGCTGCCGGTGCTCGACCTGGACTATGACGAGGATTCCACCGCCGAGACCGACGCCAATTTCGTGCTCACCGGCACCGGCGGGCTGGTGGAGATCCAGGGCACGGCGGAAGGCGCGCCCTTCAGCGAGGACCAGCTGGTGGACCTGCTGCGCCTGGCGCGCAAGGGCATCGGCGAACTGGTGGCGCTGCAGAAGCAGGTGCTGGCTTGAAGCTGCCGCGCGGCAGCCACCTGGTCGTCGCCAGCCACAATCCCGGCAAGGTGCGGGAGATCAAGGCGCTGCTGGGGCCGCATGGCATCGAGCCGATCGGCGCCGGCGATCTTGGCCTGCCCGAGCCGGAAGAAACCGAAGCCAGCTTTGCCGGCAATGCCGAACTCAAGGCCCGCGCCGCGGCGATGGCGTCCGGCCATTTCGCGCTGGCGGATGATTCCGGTCTGAGCGTGGCGGCACTGGGCGGCGCGCCGGGCGTCTATTCCGCCCGCTGGGCCGGGCCGGCGAAAGACTTCGCCATTGCCATGGCGCGGATCGAACGCGAACTGCGCGAGCGGGCCGCGACGGACTATTCCGCCTGGTTCACCTGCGCCCTGGCGCTGTGTTCGCCCCATGGCGAGATGCAGACCTTTGTCGGCGAAGTGCATGGGCACCTGACCTTTCCGCCGCGCGGCGATCACGGCTTCGGCTATGATCCGATCTTCGTCGCCAAGGGCATGACCTTGACCTTCGCCGAGATGGAGCCACAGGCCAAGCACGTCATCAGCCACCGGGCGAAGGCATTCGAGAAGCTGCTGCACAGCGGCGTGTTCGATGAGTCGCTTTGACGCCGCTGACTTTTGTGGGTGTGGCGCATGAGCTTCGGCGTCTACGTCCACTTTCCGTTCTGCGCCGCCAAGTGTCCCTATTGTGACTTCAATGCCCATGTCCGCACCCAGCTGGACGAAGAGGGCTGGGTTTCGGGCGTCGAGCGCGAGCTGGAATGGACGGCGGCGCAGCAGGGCGATGGCAGGCTCGTGGTCGAAACCGTCTTCTTCGGCGGCGGCACGCCCTCGCTGATGTCCGGCGCCGCCGCGGGGCGCGTGCTGCAGAAAATCGCCGCGCTGTGGCCCATGGCCAACGATCCCGAAATCACGCTGGAGGCCAACCCGGCCTCCGCCGACGCCGCCCGCTTCGCCGATTACCGCGCCGCCGGGATCAACCGCGTCTCGCTGGGGGTGCAGGCGCTGAACGATGCCGACCTGAGGGCGCTCGGCCGCCTGCATGACCGCGCCGAAGCGCTGGCGGCGCTGGCGCTGGCGCAGCGGACATTTGACCGCGTCTCGCTGGACCTGATCTATGCCCGCCCCGGCCAGACCGAGGCAGCGTGGCACGCCGAGCTGGCTGAAGCGCTCGGTCTGGGCACGGAACATCTGTCGCTTTACCAACTCACCATCGAGCCGCAGACGCCCTACAATTTGCAGCAGCAAAAAGGCCGCCTGCATATTCCTGGCGACGATCACGCGGTGGCGCTGTTCGAGGCGACGCAGGCGCTTACCGCCGCCGCCGGCATGCCCGCCTACGAAATCTCCAACCATGCCCGCGCCAACGCGCAAAGCCGGCACAACCTGATCTATTGGCGCTATGGCGAATATGCCGGCGTCGGCCCCGGCGCCCATGGCCGCCTGCAGCTTGGCGCACGGCGCATCGCCACCGCCGCGATCCGCCTGCCCGAGCGCTGGCGCGATGCGGTGGCGCGCCAAGGCCATGGCCTG
>CAZYGO010000229.1:0-2909 GCA_964647455.1 uncultured Rhizobium sp. | reverse complement strand
CCTTGCCAGCCCGTCATACAGATCTAGCATCCGTTCGCGCCAGGGATAGACCGCGTCTTCCTCGGCTAGCAGCTTGAGCAGACTCGTTGGGCGACGCCCAAGCCGCCGCCGCTCTATTGTGCTAAATTCCCGCCCCATGCCCGATACCATCCACCCGTTCTACGAATCCCACCGCCCCGCCATGGAAGCTTCCATGCGGCAGCGGCTCGATCTGGCCGCGCCGATGCTGGGCGCGCGGGCGCAGCTGTCCGATATCGATGCGATCAAGCGCGCGGTGATGGACGAGTTCGCGATCGTGCTCACCCAGATGCCCTATGTCGGCGGCGATGCGAGCCGGATGAGCGACTTCTTCATGCGGCTGCTGGGCTTCATGGCGATCAGCCGCGTGCTGCGGCGGCATGGTGTCGCGCCGTCCGTGATCGGCGAGATCGAGCGCGAGGCCTATAAGGCGCAGTTGCTGACTCAGCCCGAGACGGAACGTCTCGCGGCGGGGCGGCAGTTCATGTCGGCTGAAAACCAGGCGCTGCTGCGTGCGCAGGCGGCGAAAAGCCTGGAGGGCGAATTCCCCGAGGATTTCGTCTACGACTTCGTCGAGCCGGGGCCGGGCGACTCATTCGAATTCGGCATCAACTACAAGGCCTGCGGCTTCTGCAAATTCGCGGCGCGCCATGGCGACAAGGAGATTCTGCCCAATATTTGCGGACTGGATTTCGACGCCTATGCGGCGCGGGGCATCCATCTGGAGCGCACGCAAACCCTGGCCGGCGGCGCGAGTCATTGCGACTTCCGCTTCTCGCGGCTCTCGCCTGAATCCGAGTCCTAGACGGGGAACCCCACCGCACTCCGCGCGAACCCGTCGTACAGATCCAGCATCCGCTCGCGCCATGCATAGACCGGATCGTCTTCGGCCAGCAGGTGGAGCGGGCTGGTACAGCGGGCCCATTGGAAGACGCTGAAGGCGGCGTAGTCGTGCCAGGCGGGTGCCGCGCCCGCGATGAAGGGCTGGAACTTCAACATGCGGCGCAGGGGGACGAGGCCGCGGCGGAACTCGGCCATCTTCGCGTCGCGCTCGGCCTGGGCGGTTTCCAGCGTGCGGCCGAGGAATTTCTCGCGGGTCTTGCGGAAATAGACCTGGGTCTCGCCATCCATCACGCCGCAGATATCCGCCGCGATCATCGGGAAGATGCCGGCCATCAGGGCAAGCTCGGCCCAGTCCACCACGAAGCGCCCGGTGGCGCGGCCGCCGTCGCCCAGGAACAAACTTGGCCGGTCGGGATAGGTGTCTTCGAGATAGTTGGCGATGGCCCAGGAATCGGCGACCGCGGTCTCGCCGTCCTTGATCACCGGCACCTTGTCCGAGCCGGCGAAGGCGATCACCGGCTTGTCGATCAGACGCCAGGGGATCGTTACGTAGTCGAGGCCCTTATGCCGGAGGGCCAGCTTGATGCGCCAGCAATACGGGCTGAACCGGCGATCCGTCTCGGCCCCGCACAAGTCCCACAAGGTGATGGCCATGATGAGTCCCGATTGGTTTTTTCGTCATGCCCCGGCCCAAGAGCAATGCTCTCGGCCGGGCATCCACGGCTTTTCAGGAAACAAGAAAGATCACCACGAAGGCACGAAGGAAGATGAAGGATAAGAAGAGAATTTTCTCCTTTGTATCCTTCCTCTGCCTCTTCGTGCCTTCGTGGTGGGCTTAAAAGAAGTCATGGATGCCCTGCCGAGAGCAATGCTCTCGGCCGGGGCATGACGAGAACAGGAAAACCGCAGCCTCAATTCCCCGCGGCTTTGCGCACGCTGTCGGCGGTCTGGCCGAACAGGATGCGGCGCTGCTCCTCGGTGTTGATGCCGGCGGGTTCCTTGCGCACGGCGTTGCCCTTCTCATAGGCGCGCACGGTGGCCGGGCGCGCGGCGATGGCGTCGAGCCAGCGCTTGAGATGGGGGAAGTCGCTCATCTTCTGGTCCTGCATCTCCCATGGCACCACCCACGGATAGCAGGCCATGTCGGCGATGCTGTATTCGGCGCCGCCCAGGAAGGCGTCGGCGGCCAGGCGCTTGTCCATCACGCCGTATAGGCGGTTGACCTCCTTGGTGTAGCGCGTCATCGCATAGGGCAGCTTCTCAGGCGCGTAGCGCAGGAAATGGGTGTTCTGCCCCGACATCGGGCCCAGCCCGCCCATCTGCCAGAACAGCCATTGGTTGACGGCGACGCGCGCGCGCACATCCTTCGGATAGAATTGGCCGGTCTTGTCGCCCAGGTATTGCAGGATGGCGCCCGATTCGAACACCGAGATCGGCGCGCCCTTGTCGGCGGGTTCGTGATCGACGATCGCCGGCATGCGGTTGTTGGGGGCGATCTTCAGGAAGTCGGGCTTGAACTGGTCGCCGGCGCCGATGTTGATCGGCTTGATGGTGTAGGGCAGGCCGGCTTCCTCGAGGAACAGGGTGATCTTGTGGCCGTTGGGCGTGGGCCAGAAATAGAGATCGATCATGCCATCTCCTGATGCGCAATCCGGGACGCCGCCGGAAGTCGGCCTGGACCGGCCAGTGACGGCATATGTGGTCATGGTAGGCCGGGATTGCCACACCGTCACGCGCGGAAATCGCCGGGCCGCCTTGCTGCTGCACCGCCAAATCCCCTTGGCGCCTAAGGTCTTTGTCGCGCGGCGGTTTCGTTGCATAAAGGGGCTGCGGTTGGAGTCCGGATCGGCCCGCCGCTGCGCTCCGCCGGTCCGCAAAGACGATTGAGGAACGACAAGGAATGGCAGTGCATACACATACGGCCGGCCCGCTGGCGGGCATCCTGGTGATCGACCTGTCGCGCATCCTGGCCGGGCCCTACTGCACCATGGTGCTGGCCGATCTCGGCGCGCGGGTGATCAAGGTGGAGCAGCCCGAGGGCGACGACG
>CAZYGO010000228.1:0-7580 GCA_964647455.1 uncultured Rhizobium sp. | reverse complement strand
AAGTCACCGCGGGCGCGCATATCCAGGTGCGGGTTCCGAACGGCCTGATCCGGAAATTTTCCCTGTGCAGCGATCCGGCCGACCGCTCGTGCTTCGGCGTCGCGGTCAAGCGCGAGAGCACGGGCCGCGGCGGCCGCGGCTTCGCAGCCGGCATGGCCGCCGCCGATGACGATGACGTCGAAACTGCTTCCCATGGCCGGGTGCATACGGAAAACCGGGCCTGTGGACAACTCTTGCCTATATGTAAGTTTCTACTTACCAATACAGAAATCGCGGAAAACAAAGTCGAGCACTTCCTCGACATCCACCCGGCCGGTGATCCGGCCCGCCGCGCGCATCGCCAGCCGCAGATCCTCCGCCAGCAGCTCCGGGACGAGAGCGGCCTGTGCGTGATCCAGCGCCGCCAGCGCTTCGGTCAGGGCGGCACGGTGGCGGGGGCGGGTCAGGGCAGGGGCCTCGCCGTTGAATTTTTGCTGCACCGTCTGGCGCAGCAAATCCAGCAGCGCCGGCATGCCTTCGCCGGTCCTGAGCGAGATCGACAGCCCGTCACGCCGCTTGAGGTCGGCCTTGTTCCAGACCGTCAGGTCGGGTGTCAGGCCGTCCGGCAGGCCCGCGCGCGGCTCGGCGGCGCTGGCGTCCAGCAGCAGCAGCGTCAGATGGGCGTCCCTCGCGCGCGCCAGGGCCCGGCGCACGCCCTCGGCCTCGATCGCATCGCCGCTTTCGCGCAGCCCCGCCGTGTCAGCCGCGATCACCAGCACGCCGCCCAGATCAAGTCGTACCTCGATCACGTCACGGGTGGTGCCGGCAATGTCGGAGACGATCGCCACATCCCGCCGCGCCAGCGCATTGAGCAGCGAAGACTTGCCGGCATTGGGCGGACCGATGATGGCCAGACGCACGCCTTCGCGCAGCGCCTCGCCGCGGCCCGCATCGTCAAGATGTGCCCGTATTTCCTGGCCCAGATGCATCGCGGCGGTGCGCGCCGCGTCGAATTCCGCCTCGCCGACGCCATCGTCGGAAAAGTCGATCGCCGCTTCGGCCCGGCCCAGCGCCATGATGAGACGCGAACGCCAGCCCTCGTAGAGATCGGCCAGCGCGCCGTCATGCTGGCGCAGCGCCTGGCGCCGCTGCGCCTCGGTTTCGGCATCCGCCAGATCGGCAATGGCCTCGGCGCGGGTGAGGTCGAACTTGCCGTTCTCCACCGCCCGCCGGCTGAACTCTCCCGGTTCGGCGGCCCGCAGGCCGTGCGCCGTCAGGGCGGCGAACAGCGCCTCGCGCACCGCCCGCCCGCCATGGACATGGAATTCGGCAACGTCCTCGCCGGTGAAGCTGGCGGGACCCGGAAACCAGAGCAGCAGGGCCCGGTCGATGGCCGTCCCGCCATGGGCAATGCTGCGCAGCATGGCGGCGCGGGGTGGCGGCAGGGTGCCCGCCCGCGCCGCCAGAACCGGGCCGGCCCGGGGCCCCGAAAGCCGCACCACCGCCAGCCCGGCGCGGCCCGCCCCGCTGGCCAGGGCGAAGATAGTGTCGCCCATGGCTCTATTTCGGCTTGCCGCCCGCCGCCAGGGTGGCGCTGTCCCAGAAGAATTTCTGGAATTTCTGGAAAGTCTCGGCTCCCGCCCCGGCATTGGAGCCCAGGAAGGGCATCCAGGCCTTCATCATCGCCTCTGGATCGCCGGCGTCGAAGGCCGCCCGCATCCGCTCCCGCATTTCCTCCAGCATCTGCTGCTGCAGCGGCGCCACATCGGGCAGGCCCATAAAGGCGCGGGCTTCCTGCGGGGTCATGTCCATCTCGATATGCACCTTCATCGGCTTCTCCCTGGCATCGGCTTCTCCCTGGCGGTCCGGTGGGCTTGGTCCCTCCCATTGTTCGGGGTAAGAACGCCGACCCAAAAACAAGCGGCTCCGGACAAGCATCGCCTTGCCGCCCCATCGGAACAAGTCTCATGCCCGCCAACGCTCTCGAAACCAGCCTCAGTCCCTATCTGCGTCTTCACAAGGACAATCCGGTGGCCTGGCGGGTCTGGGGGCCCGCGGCCCTGGCCGAGGCGGACACCCAGGGCAAGCCGATCTTCCTGTCCATCGGCTATAGCGGCTGCCACTGGTGCCATGTGATGAACCAGGAGAGCTTCAGCGACCCCGAGGTCGCCGCCATCCTCAACGAGCATTTCATCCCGGTGCTGCTGGACCGGGAGGAGCGGCCCGATATCGACCAGTTCTACCAGTCGGCGCTGGCCTATATGGGCGTGTCCGGCGGCTGGCCGCTCAACCTGGTGCTGACGCCCGAAGGGGCGCCCTTCTTCGTCGCCCAGTACATCCCCAAGGAAGAGCGGCTGGGGCAGCAATCCTTCCGCAGCGTGCTGAACGATGTGGTCGGGTTGTGGACCGAGCGCAATCTCGAAGCGCTGGACCTTGCCGCCAGCGTGCGCCAGCAGCTGGAGACACAGTATGGCTCCGATCTTTCAGCGGGGCCGGAGAGCGTGCAGCTCGACCTGGCCTCCCTGCGCGTCGCCCAGCGCTACGACATTTTCTTCGGCGGGCAGCTCGGCACGCCGAAACTGCCGCTCGCCGGCCAGCTGGAACTGCTGTGGCGCGCCTGGCTGCGCACCGGCCTGCCGCAATACAGCCAGCTGCTGTTCTCCACCCTGGACAACATGCTGTATGGCGGCCTGTGGGATCATATCGGCGGCGGCTTCTTCCGCTACTGCCATGACGAGCGCTGGCTCTACCCGCATTTCGAGAAGGCGCTGAACGACAACGCCCTGCTGCTCGACATCCTCAGCGGCGTCTACCAGATCAACCGCAGCACTCTGGTGCGCAGCCGCGCCGAGGAGCTGGTGGCCTGGCTGCTGCGGCAGATGAAGCTGCCGGGCGGCGGCTTCGCCAGCCATCTCGATTCCCAGAGCGAGGGCCAGGAAGCGCTCTATTATGTCTGGACCGAGGCGGAAGTGGACGCCGCGCTGACGGGCACCTTCGCCGCCAAGTTCAAGTCCATCTACGAGATCACCCGCGAGGGCAATTTCTTCGGCCGCAACATCCCGCGCCGGCTTTCCCAGGCCAGCCAGCCCACCTCCGACGCCGACGAGGCGCTGCTGGCCAAGCAGCGGGCCATGCTGCTGGCGGCGCGCGACAAGCGCATCGCCCCGGCGCGCGACGACAAGATGCTGGCCGACGCCAACGGCCTTGCCGTCGCCGCCCTGGCCCAGGCCGGCGCGGTGTTCGAGCGCGCCGACTGGGTGGCGGAAGCCGTCACCGCCTTCAACGCCGTCAGCGCCACGCTGGGCGAAGGCGGTCGCCTCTATCACGCGGCGCTGGACGGCAAGCACACCGCCGAGGGCTTTGCCGACGACTATGCCAACATGGCACGGGCCGCCCTTCAGCTTTACGAGGTTTCCGGCGACAGGCGCTTCCTGGACCAGGCGCGCGCCTGGGTCGCGACCCTGGATGCCGATTACTGGGATGAAGTGCGCGGCGGCTATTTCTATACCCCGCCGGACCTGGCCTCGCCGCTGCTGCGCCCGCGCTTCCACACCGACAATCCGGGCTCGCCGGCCAACGCCACCATGCTCGGCGTGCTGTCGCGGCTGATCCTGCTGACCGGCGAGCAGGCCTATGCCGAGCGGGCGCCGCGCCTGCTGCGCGCCTTCGCTGGCGAGGCCCCCAACAGCTTCCCCACCATGGCCGCCTATCTCAACGGCGCCGAAACCTATTCGATGGCGCTGCAGGTGGTGGTGTTCGGCGCCCGCGCCAACGCCCAGACCCAGGAGCTGATCCGCACCGTCTGGGGCAAGGCGCTGCCGGGCCGCCTGCTGATGGTGGTGGAGCCGGGGATGAGCCTGCCCGCCGGCCATCCATGCGCGGATGTCGGCATGCAGAACAACCAGCCCACCGCCTATGTCTGCCAGGGCGCCACCCGCGCCGGCCCGATCACCAGCCCGGTGCTGCTCAGCCAGCTGCTGACCCTGCCGCAGCAGAAAAGGCCCGACGCATGAGCCTGGTCCCGATCGGCGGCGGCATGCGCGGCTATCTGGCCGAGCCCAGTTCGCCCAACGGCGCCGGCGTGGTCGTCATCCAGGAAATCTTCGGCGTCAACGCCGTGGTGCGCGGCGTGGCCGACCGGCTGGCGGCGCAAGGCTATCTCGCGCTGGCGCCGGACCTGTTCTGGCGGCTGGAGCCGGGCGTGGACATCACCGACCAGAGCGACGCCGAATGGAAAAAGGCCCTCGACCTGATGAACCGTTTCGACATCGACGCCGGCGTCGAGGACATCAAGCTCGCCATTGCGCTCTTGCGCGCCCGGGGAGCGAGGAAAGTCGGCGCGGTCGGTTACTGCCTGGGCGGCCTGCTGGCCTATCTCACCGCCGCCCGCACCGATGCCGACGCCTCGGTCGGCTATTATGGCGTGAACATTCCCGCTTTCCTGGGCGAGGCGGCGAACATCACCCGGCCGCTGATGCTGCACATCGCCGCAGAGGACGGCTTTGTGCCCGGGCCCGCGCAGGAGCGGATGATCGCCGGGCTGAAGGACAACAGCCACGTCACGCTGCATCGCTATGACGACGTGGACCATGCCTTCGCCCGCCCCGGCGGCAAGAATTTCAACCAAGCGGCGGCGAACCTCGCCAACAGCCGCACGGCGGACTTCCTGCGCCGCCATCTTTCCTAGGCTTCCCCGTGGCTCGCGGCATGATGGGTGCGGGCTGGGGACTGCGCCAGGACGCCTCCGTCCTGAAGGAAAGCATCAAGCCCGGCACCACCATGCGGGTGCTGCGTTTCGCCGGGGCCTATGGCGGCGGACTTTCCCTGTTCGGCGCGGTGGTGGTGCTGAGCGCCTTCATCGGCAACCTCAATCCGCTGCTCTACAAGCGCATCATCGACGAGGCGATCCCCGCCCATGACAGCGCGCTGGTGATCCGCCTGGCGCTGCTGGCGGCGCTGATCATGGCTTCGGATGCGGGGCTTGGCCTGCTGCAATCCTATCTTTCGGCCCGCATCGGCCGCGACATACTGCTGAAGCTGCGCATCCAGCTTTTCGACCATATCCAGCGCATGCCGCTGGCCTTCTTCATGCGGGCGCAGACCGGCGCCCTGGTCAGCCGCCTCAATGGCGACGTTTCCGGAGCGCAGAGCGCCTTCACCGACGTGCTGTCCTCGGTGCTGGGCAACCTGATCAGTGTCGTGGTGGTGGTGGGCTTCATGCTCACTTTGTCCTGGCAGATCACCTGTGCGGCGCTCCTGCTGCTGCCCCTCTTCATCCTGCCGGCGCGGCGGATGGGGCGCGCCCTGCAGAAGATGACGCGGGAAAGTTATGACCTCAACGCGGCGGTCAATGCGGTGATGACCGAGCGCTTCGGCGTCGCCGGCGCACAGCTGGCCAAGCTGTTCGGGCGCCCTTCGGATGAAAGCCGCCTCTTCGCCGACAAGGCGCTGGCGGTGGGCAGGCTGTCGGTCAAGCGCGCCCTTTATGGCCGGGTCTTCTTCACCGCCCTGTCGCTGACCGCCGGCTCGGCGGTGATCCTGACCTTCGGCTGGGGCGGGCTACTGACGATCCAGGGCGAACTGAAGATCGGCACGCTTGTGGCGCTGGTCTCCTACCTGCAGCGGCTGATCGGCCCGATCACCGGCCTCTCCAACATCCAGATCACGGTGATGACGGCGCTGGTTTCCTTCGACCGCGTCTTCGAGGTGATGGACCTGGCCCCCGCCATCGCCGAGAAGCCGGACGCGCGCGCCATCCCGCCGGGACCCGCCGCCATCCGCTTCGACCATGTCGCCTTCCGCTATCCTTCTCCCGCGGAGGTCTCGCTCGCCTCGCTGGAGCCGGTGGCCAAGCCGCCCGCCCGGCAGGCCGAGCGCACCGTGCTGCAGGACATCAGCTTCACCGCCGTGCCTGGCAGCATGACGGCGCTGGTGGGGCCGTCGGGCGCGGGCAAGACCACCATCACCCAGCTCCTGGCGCGGCTCTATGACGTGAAAGAGGGCGCGATCAGCATCAACGGCATCGACCTGCGCGACGCCACGCTGGCCTCCATCGCCGCCCGCATTGGCATGGTGACCCAGGACGCCCACCTCTTCCACGACACCATCCGCGCCAACCTGCTCTATGCCCGCCCGGACGCGAGCGAGGAACAGGTCTGGGCGGCGCTGGAGGCGGCGCAGATCGCCCCCCTGGTGCGCGCGCTGGCCGACGGCCTGGATACGCTGGTGGGCGAGCGCGGCTACCGCTTTTCGGGCGGCGAAAAGCAGCGCCTGGCCATCGCCCGTCTGCTGCTCAAGGCCCCCGATATCGCCGTGCTGGATGAAGCCACCGCCCACCTGGATTCGGAAAGCGAGGCCGCCATCCAGCAGGCCTTCGAGACCGCGCGGGCCGGGCGCACCGCCATCGTCATCGCCCACCGGCTGTCAACCGTGCGCGGCGCCGACCAGATCCTGGTGCTGGACCAGGGCCGCATCGTCCAGCGCGGCCGCCATGAGGAATTGCTGGCCTCGGGCGGCCTCTATGCCGATCTTTACCGCCGCCAGTTTGAAATGAAGGAACCTGCGACATGACCAAGGCGATCCGTTTCCACCAGACCGGCGGCAGCGACGTGCTGAAATACGAAGACACAACCCTGCCGCCGCCCGCGGCGGGCGAAGTGCGGCTGCGCCATACCGCCATCGGGGTGAATTTCATCGACACCTATCACCGCACCGGGCTTTATCCCCTGCCGCTGCCGGCGACGCCGGGCATGGAGGCGGCGGGCGTGGTCGAGGCGGTGGGCGAGGGCGTCACCCGTTTCAAGCCCGGCATGCGCGCCGGCTACGCCTCGGGCTTTGTCGGCGCCTATGCGCAAGGCGTGAACATTCCCGCCGCCCGGCTGGTGGCGCTGCCCGACAGCATCAGCGACGAGATGGCGGCGGCGGTGCTGCTCAAGGGCATGACCGCGCAATACCTCCTGCGCCGCATCCATCCGGTGAAGGCGGGCGAAACTATCGTCTTCCATGCCGCCGCCGGCGGCGTCGGCCAGATCGCGGTGCAATGGGCGAAGGCATTGGGCGCGACCGTGATCGGCACCACGACCTCGCCTTCCAAGGTGGAGCAGTGCAAGGCCAATGGCTGCGCCCATGTGCTGGATACCAGCGAAGCCGGCTGGGAGAAGAAAGTGCGCGCCATCATCCCCGAGGGGGTTCCGGTGGTTTATGACTCCATCGGCAAGGCCACCTTCCTGGCCGGGCTGGATTGCCTGAGGGCCCGCGGCATCATGGTCACCTACGGCAATGCCTCCGGCCCGGTCGACCCCTTCTCACCCGCGCTGCTGGCGCAGAAAGGCTCGCTTTTCGTCACGCGCCCGGTGCTGGGCCACTACACTGCCACGCCCGAGGAACTGCAGCAGACCGCCGACGACCTTTTCGCCGTGCTGGCGTCCGGGGCGGTGAAGGTGGCGATCAACCAGCGCTTCCCCCTGGCCGAAGCCAAGGCCGCGCACGACGCCCTGGAAGGGCGCAAGACCACCGGCGCCACCGTCTTGATTCCTTAGTTTAATGGACTCCCATCCGTCGCAACTCGGGGTGGGGGCGGATTAAGCGAAAGGTCCAGTGGA
>CAZYGO010000227.1:0-3724 GCA_964647455.1 uncultured Rhizobium sp. | reverse complement strand
GTCGATGATGGCGCGCGCGGCCAGGTCGCAATAGAGCGCGATGGCGCGGGCGGCGTCGTCATTGCCGGGGATCGGGAAGGTGATGCCGTCGGGATCGGAGTTGGAGTCCAGGATCGCCGTCACCGGGATGCCCAGCTTGCGGGCCTCGGAGATGGCGATGGCTTCCTTGTTGGTGTCGATGACGAAGAGCATGTTCGGCAGGCCGCCCATCTCCTTGATGCCGCCAAGCGACTTGGTCAGCTTGTCCTGCTCGCGCAGCATGCCGAGCAGTTCCTTCTTGGTCAGGCCGGATTCCTGGGCGCTGGAGAGCGTCTCCTCGATCGTGCGCAGGCGCTTGATCGAATGGGAGATGGTGGACCAGTTGGTCAGCGTGCCGCCCAGCCAGCGCTGGTTCATATAGTATTGGGCGCAGCGCTTGGCGGCGGCGGCGATCGGCTCCTGCGCCTGGCGCTTGGTGCCGACGAAGAGGATGCGCCCGCCGGAAGCGGCGGTCTCGCGCAGGGCGACCAGCGCCTGGTGCAGCAGCGGCACCGTCTGGGTCAGGTCGAGGATGTGGATGTCGTTGCGGGCGCCATAGATGTAAGGCGCCATCTTCGGGTTCCAGCGCTGCTGGCGGTGGCCGAAATGGGCGCCGCTTTCGAGCAGCTGACGCATGGAAAAATCAGGCAGAGCCATGGACTTCAGTCTCCTTTACCGGTTGGCCAGACATGCGGGTTAACCCCTGAAGGGTCACCGGACGGGGACGATGGAACACCCACCGAAACCCACCCGCATGCGCGAGATGGCGGGCTTATAGGTCAGGATTTGCCGGAAAAGCAAGCCGGAACCTGGGCTTTAGCCCGGCTTGGGCCCTTTATGCGGCGGGCCGGGCCTTTTGGGCCTGGCGCCAGGTCCCTTGCCCCACTTCTTGAACGGTTTGCTACCCTCGCCTTTGAAGCTGCCCTTCTCGTGGAACGGTTTTCCGGCCTGGAATGGCGACGGCGCGGTTTCCGGCGGCCGGTCGGCGGGCATGATCCGCACGCCCCCCCTGGTCCGGGCGGCGACCTTTTCGGCGAAGCCGGCGGCGGCGGCGGCGTCGATCTGGATCAGGGTCTGGGTGTCCTCGACCCGGATGGCGCCGACATCCTTCTTGGTGACCTCGCCCTGGCGGCAGATTTCCGGCAGCAGCCATTTGGGATCGGCGTTGCGCTCGCGCCCGACATTGACCCGGAACCAGACCCCGTCCGGCATCTCGGTGTTGCGGCTGGGCCGGGGCGCATCGTCCCGTGAAGGGCGCGGGCCGTCATGCGGCCGCTTCTCGCGCCTGTCGTCACGCGGATGGTCGCGGCGCGCCTCCTGGCGCGGCCCCTTGTCATGACGCGGGCGCTGCTGACCAAGGAATTTATTGAAGGGCGCCTCCGCCTCGATCTCTTCGGGCGGCGGCAGCCTGGCCCGCAACACCTTCGCCAGCGCCGCAGCGATCTCGCGCACGCCATGGTTCTCCAGCATGGTATCGCCCAGGGCATAGTCCTCACCGTCGGGCGTTTCGGTCAGCACCGGGTCCTGCAGCAGGCGCTGCCGGTCCAGGGCGCGGATCTCGTCGGCGGTGGGGGGCTCGCCCCATATCGCATTGACGCGGGCACGGCCCAGCATCTCCTCGGCACGGCGGCGGCGCGATGGCGGCACCAGCAGAACACTAATCCCCTTGCGGCCGGCGCGGCCGGTGCGGCCGCTGCGATGCTGCAGCACTTCGGCATCGTTGGGCAGTTCGGCATGGATGACCAGGTTGAGGCTGGGCAGGTCGATGCCGCGCGCCGCCACGTCGGTGGCGACACAGACCTTCGCCCGTCCGTCGCGCAGCGCCTGCAGCGCGTGGTTGCGCTCATGCTGGGAAAGCTCGCCCGAAAGCGAGACGGCGGCGAACCCGCGCTCCTTCAGCATCGCCTCCATGTGGCGAACGCGCTCGCGGGTATTGCAGAAGACCAGGGCGCCGGGCGGATCGAGGAAGCGCAGGAAATTGACCACCGCGCTTTCGATCCGGTGCGAGGCGACGCGGGCGGCGCGATACTCGATATCGGCATGGCCGCGATTTTCGCCCAGGGCCTCGATGCGGAAGGCATCGCGCTGATAGTGGCGCGCCAGGGCGACGATCATCTTGGGCAGGGTGGCCGAGAACAGCAGCGTCTGGCGCTCCGGCGGCGCCGTCTCCAGGATGAATTGCAGATCCTCGCGAAAGCCCATGTCGAGCATCTCGTCGGCTTCGTCCAGCACCACCGCCTTCAGCGACGACACCTTCAGCACCCCGCGCTCCAGGTGATCGCGCAGCCGGCCCGGCGTGCCGACCACGATATGGGCGCCTGCCATCAGCTCGCGGCGCTCGCGTCCCGGGTCCATGCCGCCGACGCAGGAAACCGTGCGGGCGCCGGCATAATGATAAAGCCAGGTCAGTTCGCGCTGGACCTGCAGAGCCAGTTCGCGCGTCGGGGCGATGATCAGGGCCTGGGGGGCGCCGGCGGGACCGAAACCGTCCGCCGCTTCCAGCAACAGGTCGGCGATGGCCAGGCCATAGGCGATGGTCTTGCCCGAGCCGGTCTGGGCCGACACCAGCAGGTCGCGGCCGCGCGCCTCTGGCTGCAGCACCGCCGCCTGGACCGGCGTGGCCTCGCTGTATTCGCGCTCGGTGAGGGCACGCGCCAGCGCGGGATGGGCGGCGCAAAAGGCGGATGCGGCGGTCAAGGGATTGGTCAAAAGGGGCTGGGGGATGGAATTTCCCGGCTTCTTTAGTCCTATCTGCGGGAAAAGATAGCGTGGGAGGCAGGGAACAGACATGCGGGGAACCGGCTCGCGCCGCCGCCGGCCCATTGCTAGAACCCCGGCATGAACAGCCCCATCCGCCCCGAAATGGCCGCCCTCAAGCCGTCTGGCCTGGCGCGCATCTTCGACCTGGGGCGCGGCGTTGACGGCCTGATCCCGCTCTGGCTGGGGGAAACCGATCTCGTCACGCCGAAATTCATCCGCGACGACGCCATCGCGGCGCTGGAGGACGGCAAGACCTTCTATATCAACGCCCGCGGCCTGCCCGCCCTGCGCCAGGCCATCGCCGACCTGCACAGCCGCACCACCGGGGTGGTGGTCGATCCGGCACGCGTCACCGTTCCGGGTTCGGCCATGCTGGCAGTGGTCAGCGCCCTGCAATGCCTGGTGAGCACCGGCGACAATATCGTCATCGTGGCGCCGATCTGGCCCAACATATTCAACGCCGCGAAGGTGATGGGGGCGGAGCCGCGGCTGGTGCGCCTGGAAGAGGACTGGCGCGCGGGCCGATGGCATCTGGATTTCGACCGCCTGTTCGCCGCCTGTGACGGACGGACGAAGGCCCTCTTCCTCGCCTCGCCCGGCAACCCGACCGGCTGGACGCTGACGGCCGATGAGCAACGGACCATTCTGGCGTTCGCCCGCGCGCGCGGCATCGCCATCATCGCCGACGAAGTCTATGGCACGCTGACCTATGACGGCCGCGCCCATGCCCCCTCCTTCCTCCAGGTCGCCGATCCGGAAGACGCGCTGTTCGTGATCGCCGGATTCTCCAAGCCCTTCGCCATGACGGGCTGGCGCATGGGCTGGCTGCTGCATCCCAGGTCGCTGGAGAACGCCTTCGAGGTTTCGGCCCAGACCAACAACACCGGCGCGCCCAATTTCCTGCAATATGGCGCCCTGGCGGCGCTGTCGCCGCGGGGCGACGAAT